>NZ_QLOE01000001.1:82500-238931 GCF_003264935.1 Methanothermobacter tenebrarum | reverse complement strand
GGGGGGAGGTGCATGGGGATCTAATTGTTAGGAGGGAAAAATTTTATCATACTCTTTTTTCTACTTATATTATGGATAATATTTTTATGATATGGTATTTAAGATTTTCTATTTTAATTTTATTAATAATTAGGGGAGGAAGGCTGAGGGGACTATTGGAATATTTTTTTGAGCGAAAAGGATTGTTATATCGGCTCCCACAATATTTTTTTTAGCGTCCCCTCAGATTGGGTGTTGGCATATTAGAGGAGGGAGTCTTCACCCTATCAATTTAGTACCATCCTATATAAATATATTACTACTAAAAAGTATTATTTTATCATCATAGTTTAAACCCGGAGGGGTTAGTATTCAAAAAATTAAAGTGATGTTATTTCGCCTTGATGATATCAGTAGTCAAGATCCCAGGGTGAATGAGATGAATGGGAAATATTGCTAGGGAGGTCTAAATGTTATGGGGGAGCATCCAAATGTTGGATGTGTTGGTCTAGTTCCTTGTAGGCTAGGTTAATGGCTTCCTTAACTATCTCGGGTTCGATTTTTGAAGATTCATAGGGGATTAATTCAATGGAGATGTCAACATCTAGGCCCTTTTCATAGTCTAGGACTATTGTGATGTCTATGTCTCTTATCTCCTTTTTGGAGATCTTTGAAAAGATGAATTTTTCTATTGTTGTTGATAGGAGCTTGGCTATTTTATCAGAGTCTTCTTTTGTTAGTTTTTTCAAGACGGCTTTTCACCCCGGGGGAAAATAGGAGAATTTAGGTCGCGCCTCCCGTTCCTGGTTTTAGGCCGGCGCTTTTCATGGCTTCTTGTAAGTTGACTTGCATTTCCTGTAATTTTTTCATAACCCTTTCTTCTTGCCTTTGTATGGTTTTTTCGCGCAATTTTAAGGTTTCGAGTTTGTCTGATAATTCTTCTTCTATTTCTTCTTTTTTTGCTTTTATAAGGAGGTTGCCTGCGGTCCTATATATGTCAGCGTCTTCTTCTGCCTTTGAGAGTTCTTCTAGTGCTCTTTGGGTTTCTTGGATTTGTCTTTCTACTGTCTGTTTTTGTAGTGAGATTGCCTGTGCTTGTTGTTGTAATTGTTGGAACTGGGCTAGTTGGTGTTGGATGTTTTTTGGGAGTTCCATAAATTATCACCTTTTTCGAGTTTTATTATATCATATGCGAGTTTTATCCATCTTAGGGTTGAGTTCATAGCGGCTCTAAATGCTGTTGAATCCTTTGATTCTATTTTTAAGATTATTGTATCATCTTCTAGTTTTATTTTCATTTTTGATCTGGTGGATGGTGAGTTTTCTATTTCTGGTTTTATTGCTTTCCATATTATATGGGCGGCTTCTTCTAGTTGTATCTGGAATTCTCCTTGGATTCTTTGGGGTTTCATCATTAATCCTCTAGATGGATTCTCTTTATGAATATTTTAAATCCTGTTGGTTTCTTTTCATGGTATAATTCCATTATCATATTATATCTACCATGGGCCGGTTTTACAAGCCAGAAATCCCACCCAGCACCCTCTTCGAATGGTATCAGGCCTTTTAGTAATCTTATATTCTCTATGGGCCCTTTTATTTTCTTTGTTGGTCTTGTTTTAAGGTTTTTGGGGATTGCTACGTTTATTGTCATGTATCCTATCTCTTCTCCTCTTGTATTATAGAATGTTACTTTGCTGGGGTTTCCATGTTTCTCAGATACTATGGCTAGTGTTGATTCTTTGTGTTCTATTGTCTTTTGTAGGATTTCTTGGATATTCATTTTCCCCCTGTTTATGTAGGGGCATCCCATGGCTTTTTTAAGTCTTTGGCAGAACGATCTTGTCCGTTGTGAAGGTTTTCTGGAGGTTGTTAATAACATTTATCTTGCTTTTATTGTTCTTTTAACTTGTGGGACTTCCTTGAATAGTATCCTGTAGCGGCATTTTGGGCATTTGTTTTCCATGTATTTTTTCAGGTCGATTTGGGCTCCGCACTTCGCGCATCTATACAATTTATTGGCCTCCTGTTATCCTTTTTATGTGGCGTGTTGCGGTTTTGCCCATTGGAGTGGAGGGTAAGTATGCTCCTCCTGTGAATGTTTCCCCGCATTTTCTGCATTTCCATATGCCTGTGCTTATTCTTTTGACTCCGGGCCTGTCACAGTATGGGCAGATGTGTTTCTTTTTCATCTGTTCTTCGATCTTTTTCACAACTCTTTTGGCTTTTCTGCCGTAACGTGGCCCGAATCTTCCTGTGATACCTACTTTTTTGGTTCTTGCCATCTTAGATCACCTTGTTTTGTGGTATGATTTTGTCTAGTTCTTCTATGAGTTGGGGTATTTTCTCTTTTGTAATTTTTATGGCTTCTAGGATGTCTTCTTTGGTTAGGGATCCTTCTCCCCCCTTTTGCATGGCGCAGATTGTGCCGTCTGATCGCATTCCTATTGATAGTCTTGCTGTGAGGATTTCTTCCTCGTCTAGGGATGGGTCTAGTACCATTTGGTCTCCTATTTTTGCGAATGTGCACATTAGTGCCGTGTTTTCAAGGGGTAATGGTTTTAGGTTCTCATAATCTAGTATTATTTCGTCTTCTTCTATTTTTGCTGTGGGGAGTTTTGTGTCTCTTAGTGCTGCTACTGTCGCTAGTACTGCTGCATCAAATAAGTTTCCGTCGTAGTCTATGATGTGCAAGTCTATGAATAGTAGCCATACACTGCTACCTTCCACTATACATAATTTTTCTAGGTTGAGCATGTCGCTTTCCCTTATGCAGCGGTCCACGACCCTTGAGAGTTCGATTGATCTTTCGTCTGGTGGTCCTGGTTCGAATGTTGGTGATGCCATTGGTAGTAATTCTGAATTTGTTATGATAATGCCCATGTTTGGAGTGTCTGGGAATGGTTCTCCGATTTGGGGTTTGATACCTACTATTAGTTGGGTGTTGCCAAGTTTTACTCTAGCTGAGCCTTCCGCTTTTGTTATAATTCCTGTTTCTATGAATATTTCCCTGAATTCGTCTAGTGCTCTTCCGTCAGTTCTTTCTTTTTTGTTTATGAGGTTGATTATATTTTCGCGGGTGATCTCGGGTACTATGTCCATTTTTATTCACCATATTTCCTTTTTAGGGCTTCTTTTTGTACTTTGTTTATTTTTAGGCATCCTTTTATCGCAAGGTCTAGGGCTTCTTCGAATTCTTCTTGTGTGAGGTTACCGTCGCTTTGTAGTAGTGTTATTTCCTTGTTGCGTGGTAGGATGGCTACTGGCATGTCTGCTTCTCCACGTTTATCCTCTTCCTCTGACAAGTCTAAGACTATTTTACCGTTCACTTTACCTGCTGCGCAAGCCACTACCATATCTTTCATTGGCATGCCAGCGTCTGCAAGGGCTACTGATGCTGCTGTTATACCTGCGCATCTTGTACCGCCTTCTGCTTCCAACACTTCTATAAAAACGTCTATAACTGACCTTGGGAACTTTTCCAAAATTAGAGCCGGTCTTAGGGCTTCTGCTGTTATCTTGGATATTTCAACGGATCTTCTGTCTGGTCCTGGTCTTTTTCTTTCCTCTACTGAGAATGGTGCCATGTTGTATCTGCATCTTATAACTGCCCTGTCCGGTCTTTGTAATTTTTTTATCTGAGCCTCCCTGGGACCGTATACTGCCACTAGTATCTTGTTACCACCCAGTTCAAGGTATGATGACCCATCAGCTCTTTCAAGTATTCCTGCTTCGATTTTTAATGGTCGGATTTCGTCTGGTGCTCTTCCATCTTCTCTGGCAGCCTCTGATACGCTTTTGAATTCATCTGGTGTGATGATAATAATCACCCCTTAATCTTTTCATTTCCTTTTCCAGATTTTATAAGCTCTATGAGGGTGTCTCTCACCCTATCGGTGAGCCCGGATGTGTGAGCTTCTCTATCGATCATTAGTATGACCTTTCGGGCTATTTTCTCCATTTCAGGGTCTCCTTTCACCCATACTACCCCGTTTTGTCCTACTACGATATCGCAGCGTGTTTTTTCTTTTATCATGTTTATCATGGATCCTCTTTTACCGATTAGACGAGGGACTTTACTAGGTGTTATATAGACGAGGACTCCTCCCTTGAATTTTCCAAGTCCTCTGCCTTTTAGGCCTAGTTTGACCTTTTTAACCTCGTCAACATCCACTACTTTTAAAAAGAGAACGTCTCCAATATTGAATATGTTCTCAAGGCCCCTTTTTTCTTTTCCAAAAACTTCTGAGGCTGGTAGGAAACCTGCATATGGGGAATTTATATCTAATCCCCACATCGAAAATCTTATATCTGTTATTTCACCTATGACAACATCTCCCCTCTTTGGAATATATTTACTTACAAGGGGTATGACGCTTATTTGTTTGTTCCTTATGGATACCAAGCCTACATGGGATGAACATATCTTATTGTTCTCCTTAAATGTTCCCCTGCCAGGATAATAGTCGTTCTTGGCTAGTATTTCACCTGGTACCACTATGTCCTTATCCTTTACTAATATCAAATAGTCATGCCTCCCTTCCCAAACTTTTATAGAATAGGAGGAAAAAGAAGTTTATTTGAGGAGTTTTGTTTCGACTTGGCCGCCTGTCATTTCACTCATTTTCTGGTAAAAGCTGTCTTGGAGTCCTCCGGGTATTTCTACGATGGCTATCCATGATCCGTCTTTTTGCCATTCTTCTTCAAGTATTTTACCAAAATTTGAGATAATACCATAAACTGGGCCGGCGGTTTCGCCGGGGATCTTAATGGCTACTTTAACCTTCTCAAATTTTATAGGTATCTTAGTGCGAATAGCTTTTAAGATTATGTTAACTTGTTCATCTACCGTCTTGAAAGGGTCAACATGAACCTTAGCTTCTTTCATGGCCTTTTCTATCCTCTTGGGTGGGTGTGGGAGACCTGTCTGTGGGTTTATAGCTTCCCTGGCTATCTTGTTAATGATCTTCTTCTGTTTGTCCTTTATCATCTGTCTTCGCTGTTCTGCTGTGAGTTGTATGCTCCCCTTCTTGAGTATTATCTTGGCGACTTCAAGTGGATCGTCGCTTTCAAAAAGTTTGCGCATGGTCTCCTCGGATGCTTTATCCCCTTTCCTGGCGTCCTTGAAC
Organism: Methanothermobacter tenebrarum; assembly: GCF_003264935.1. Classification (NCBI taxonomy): domain Archaea; kingdom Methanobacteriati; phylum Methanobacteriota; class Methanobacteria; order Methanobacteriales; family Methanobacteriaceae; genus Methanothermobacter; species Methanothermobacter tenebrarum. The sequence continues at coordinate 233,823 of NZ_QLOE01000001.1, read as the reverse complement.
ACTTCTTGGACTGCTAATATATCCTCTATATCAACTTTTGATTCGTCCTTTCTGAATTCAGCGGCCAGGTCAGGGTCCACGAGTATCTCGAATCTCTCCCCATGGGACTCCAGGCGGGCTATAACAGCATCCTCGAGGCTTACCATCCTTACTCCTCTTCTTCCTCCTTTTCCTTCCTTATTAGGAGTTCTTCAACATGGTCTCTTATTTCATCATCTGATAATTTCCTATATTTTTTATCCTTTGCATCGATTATTGCTATTTCAACACTTTCAGGTGTGGTTTTACCTTCTGTGGCCTCGTATATTGCATCCAAGGCTAGGTTGATAGCTTCCTCTAGGGTTAGATCGTCGCGGTATTTCTTCTCGAATTCTTCCATTGCTATTGGTCTTCCAGCGCCTATTGCTGTTGCCTTGTATTCTATTAGGGCTCCGCTGGGGTCTGTTTCGAATAGTCGGCATCCTTTTCCATTGACTCCTCCTATGATCAGGGCTGTTCCGAAGGGTCTCACACCACCGTGTTGTGTGTAGAGTTGTTTCATATCACATATCTTCTTAGCTAGGCTCTCCACTCTTATGGGCTCATTGTATGTTATCCTATTTATCTGAGCTTCTAGTCTGGCCTTTTCTATTATAGCCCTCGCATCAGCTACTAAACCTGAGGTAGCCGCGCCTATATGCTCGTCTATTTGGAATATTTTCTCTATTGATTTCGGTTCTACAAGTTTACTTGTGGGTCTTTTATCAACTGCTAACACTATACCCTCTTTTGATTTAACACCTAGTGATGTCGTGCCTCTTTTAACAGCCTCCCTCGCATATTCCACTTGGAATAGCCTACCATCGGGGCTGAAAACTGTTATGGCCCGATCATATCCTGCGCTTTGGAGTGGTTGCATTTATATAACCTCTCATACATTTTTTATGAACATAGGATAAAAGTGAATTTTTTTGTATCATTTTTTTCTTATTTAAGTTTAATAAACTTTTGTGTTGCTGAGCGTATTGTACCCGAGATTCCAATGGTGTGAAGGGCCACCCTCCTATTGTCATGTTGAGATGTGGAAGATAGTGCGGCTCTCACTTTCTCTTCTTCTCCGCGTTTACATCTTATTATACACTTCTGTTTGTAGTTTTCACCATCTTTTATAGGCTCCCATGCCCTTATAAGCCATGGTTTGAATTTGCTTGTTTCACATTCTCCATGTAATCTGAGACATGCGTTCCATATTATGGATACTATATCATTTTTTTCTAGTGGTTTTTCGCTTATGATTTCAACTGCGAGGTATCTTTGGGGTTCCCTTAAACTTGGGGGGAGAATCTTTAATCTCATTGGATCCCCCTATTATTTGATTATTTTTGCTCCGAGGATTATCATGGAGTCCCTTTGTCTGTTAAATTCTATGATCGATCTTGGAATTGTTGATAGTGCATCTATGATCTCGTCTTCTTGCATGTTGATACATTTGAAAAGGGCTATTGTGTCTTTTGGTGTTCTGAGATCATAGGTTGATGTTGCACTGCTGGTTATCACAATTGGGAAGTGGAATTTTCTGTGAAGTTTGATTATATCCCTGTAATATTCGAATAGTCTGGTGCGCACTTTCAGATATGATACTATAATGTCCTTGGTGTTTAATTCTATCGCTACATTGTTTTCTGCCGCGGCCCTTGCATGTACATGGTTTATCCCAGGGTCTCTCCTGTTTTGGTAGGGTTTTGATAGTATGTCGACTCTGATGTTTTCACAGGCTGCTCTGTTGATCTTTGGGTTTCCTCCTTCTACTATGATGATGTCTGCTGTTTTTCTGAATTTGTCCACTTTCTTTTTCAGCTGCCTTGGGGTTTCTGCACTTATATTAACAGCTTTTACGATCTCAAAACCTTGAAAATCATCTTCTAATCTTTTGAATGTCCCCTTAGCCTTTTTGTAGGATTTGTCTGAGTATGTGATGGCGGCTCCACTATAACCTAATCTTTGGGCTTCTTTGAGTAATTTCTGGTCTTCTTGGAAGTTTTTCCCTTGGATGTGGAGGTCATAGAATTTCATGTGATTAGTTTCTTGATGTTTTTTATAGCCACTTCTTGACGGGCTGGATAAGCTTCTATTTTAAGTTTTAAATGGATTGAATCTCCATGTTTTACTAGTTTCCATTCCTCATTGTATGCTCTTTGTTTGTCTAATCTTAGGAATAGGTTGCCTGCTTCGTCGACATGCCTTTCAATGTCTAATTCTCCCAATAGGGGTTTTATCCTTTCTGTGAAGTCTCTTATTGCTTTTTTGTCTGTGATTTTGCCTTTGAGGAGTGTTAGTGGGTTTCCATGGTGTCCTTCTAGTTTTTCTCTTTGGGGTGATGCTGTGGGTAGTATGTTCTTTAATGCTTTGATGACCTTTTCTTCGTCTTCTGTTCCATGGACCATTACTCTATAGGATATGTTATGTATCATCTTACCTTTTCAGCACCTTTTCCCTTGTTTCTGAGGCCTCGGTTCTTTTTACCTTCGCTTGTAAGGCCTCTGAATGCTCTTCCTTTCTGTTCGCGGATCCAGTTTATTCTGGGGTCGTTTTTTATGTTGGGGTGATGTGGATCAACTAATATTACTTCGTAGTATTTGTATTTTCCGTCTTCCCATACCCAGTATGAGTTGAGTACTTCTAGGTTGGGGTATTTGCGGGCTGCTCTTTCTTCTGCTATCCTTTTGAGGCTCTTTTTTGTTGTTATCTTCCTTACACCCATCCTTTTGGGTCGTCTACCGCCTTTGAATCGGCTTTTTCTCATGCTCCCGCGCCTTACCCGCGTCCTCACAAGTATGAATCCCTTTTTTGCCTTGTAACCGAGGGATCTTGCACGGTCGAGTCTGGTTGGCTTTTCTATTCTCTGGATCGCCTTTTGCCTTCTCCATTTAGGGACTCTTTCCCACATGAGCTCTCTTACATATGATTCCTTTGGGGTTTTCCATGCTTTCCTAATATACTTATACATGACCTTTTCCACCTTCATTTTTTTGTTCAGCCCCCATAAGGGCCACATCCAAAGTGGTGAATTTGAGGGGGATAAATAATCCAGAATAGTGGTCCCCATATTTTTTCTTGTTAAAATAAAAAGTAATAGGGTGATATTAGGCTACCCTTATAAATACTTATCGCCTGGGGTCTAGGATTTATTCTTCGAGTAGTTCGTAGAGTATTTTCATTGCTTTTGTGAATGGTGGGTTTCCTGAGGTTAGGAGCACCACCCGTAGTACGTCTACTATTTCATCCTTTGTAACATTGAATTCTTTTATGGCACTTTCTATCTGTTTTTTCACTGCTCTGTCATCTGATTTCGCCGCTGTTATGCCAAGGGCTATTAGTTTCTGCGTTTTATAGTCTAGGGCTTTTCCTGTGTATACTGCCTCGTTTAGTTCGACTAGGGCCTTGTAGATTTCTGGGTAATCCTTTTTGGCATAGGCTACTCCTTTACCATAGAATATATCTTCTTTCATTTTTTCAGCACCTCAATATTATTGTGTTGTTTTTTGTATTATTTATTCTTTTCTTCTGTAATCTTGGGTTTCTCGGTTTTTTCTTTGAACAATTCTGATATACCTGCTATTGAGCCTAGGATCCCTGCTGTTTCGATTGGTAAGAGTATTTTTGTTGCTTGGCCATTCGCGATCTTTTCAAGGGCTTCTAGGTATTTTAGTGCTATTATGTCGTTGGTTGGTTTGCCTTGGTGCATGGATTTGAATATTGTGAGTATGGCCTTTGCTTGTCCTTCTGCCAAGGCCACTTCCTTGTATTTTTCCGCGTCAGCAACCTTTTTTATGGCTTCTGCTTTACCTTCTGCTTCTAGTATGGCTGCTCTTTTCATCCTTTCTGCTTTCATCTGTTTGGACATGGCCTCTACAATGTCCTTTGGGGGTTCTATGCGTTGTATTTCTACGCGGACAACCCTTGTACCCCATCTGTCAGTTGCTTCATCTAATACTTTTCTTAGTTGGGCGTTTATCATTTCCCTTGATGTTAATGTTTCATCTAGTTCGAGGTCGCCTATTATGTTCCTGAGGTTTGTCTGGGCAAGTTTTGTCACTGCCTGGTAGAAGTCAACAACATTGTATACTGCATTGAATGGGTCAACCACTTCATAGAATATTACACAGTCAACCACTACAACTGTATTATCTTTTGTTATAACCTCTTGGGGTGGTACATCAACTACCTGTTCTCGCATGTCAACCTTTTTTATGCTTTCAATGAAAGGTATTATCATGACTAGTCCGCTTTCAACTGTTCGCTGATATTTACCAAGTCTTTCCACAACACCCTTTTCATAGGGTCTCAAGATTTTTATGCTCTTATATGCTAGTACCAGGAGCACCAATACTATTATTATGCTTAGAAGATCCATTTTTAGATCACCTCACATTATCCTCCTTTTTTTCCACGATAAGTTTAACACCATCTATGGCTTTTATGGTGACCTCATCACCCTTTTTAATCCTATCATAGGATTTAGCACACCATATCTCGCCATCAAACTTAACAAGACCCTCATGTCCTTCAAAATCTTCTATTACAGTTGCTGTTTGTCCTATCAGCCTGTCAGCAACGGCCTTCCTCTGGGGCTCCTTTGAAACCTTAGAGGCGAAAGGCCTTGATACTCCAAGCAAAACCCCCGAAACCAAAAGGAACGCAACAAATTGTATCGTGAAGTTGAAACCAAAGTAGTTGAGCGCCGCAGCTACAAAAGCGCCAATACCAAACCATAAAAGAAAAAACCTGTTGTAAGCATTTCACCAATAAGACACACAGCACCTATAATAATCCAACTACCATAATCCATAATACCAAACCAATAATAATTATCTTATCCTAATTATATAAAATCTGACTAGGAAAAAATTGGAGATGAAAAAATTGGATGAAATCCTAGCCAAGATCGAAGAATTTTTTGGCTTCGTCCCAGAAATATTCAAAGTCTTAGAGGATGAACCCCAAATCCTAAAAGCATATTACAATAAAATGGAGACCATACTATCCAATGATGCCCTCCCATTAGTTACAAAGGAACTCATAGGGGTTGGGGCTGCGGCAGCCCTAGGATCAGAGCATTGCCTCAAAACACATATTAAAGTTTCAAGGCGTCTGGGAGCATCCAAAGATGAAATATTGTTGGCAATCCTTATAGGAGCTGCGATGGCCGAGTCAACAGCACTCTCAAAATCCTTGAGAGTGTTCAAAGAGGAAATTCTATGAAATTCCTCCAGTTAATATTGAAGAATCCCTTCAGGAACAAGATTAGGAGTGTACTAGCTATTATAGGGATAGCTATCGGGATTGCTACAATAGTAGCCCTTGGTATAATAACAGAAGGACTTAAAGAATCTACACAGGAGACTCTCAGGGCTGGTGGGGCGGATTTCACCATCGTAGAATCAAATGTATCTGACATGTTCCTAAGCACAATAGATGAAGACTACACTGATAAAGTGGATAATATTAGTGGCGTGAAAGAATCTGTGGGCGTCTTAACATCAATACAACCCATAGGAGACAATCCATACTTTGTAGTTATAGGAATAGACCCTTCAAAGATAGGTTTAAGCCAAATAAAGATAAAATCGGGAAGAAGTATCAAAGAAGAAGATGAGATCATAATAGGGAAAGTGGCAGCAGAGAAACTGAACAAGACAATAGGGGATAAAATCAACATAAAAGGAGAAGATTACAGGATAGTGGGGATATTCGAATCAGGGAACATCCAAGAAGATGGCGGATCCTTCATATCCCTAAAAAAACTCCAAAAAATAGAAGACAAGGAAGGTAAAGTCACCATGATATATGTGAAAGCAGAAAAAAACGTGAACATAGAAAAAATCAAAGAAGAGATAGAAGAAAAATATGGGGAAAACCTTACGACAATAGCCTCACTAGAAGACTTACAGAGTGTAGACCAGGGCCTTAAGACTGTTGACGCGGCAAGCTGGGCCATATCACTCCTCGCAGTAATTATAGGGAGTATAGGTGTGGTTAACACGATGATAATGTCAGTATTTGAACGTACAAGGGAAATAGGAGTCCTTAAGGCCGTTGGATGGAAAAACAGGAAGATACTTACAATGATACTTGGAGAATCACTCATCTTAACGTTGATCGCAGCCGTTGTAGGATCCCTGATGGGTGTGGCAGCCATACAAATACTCATGCACATCAACATGGGAGGATTCATAAAACCAGTTTATACTCCAGAGATCTTCCTCAAAGCATTTACAGTCGCAATCTTCGTTGGTATATTCGGAGGATTCTACCCAGCATACAGGGCCACAAGACTAGAAGCCACAGAAGCCCTCAGATACGAATAATAGTGGGATGGAGATGATAATCGATATAAAAAACCTTAAAAAAACCTTTGATAACGGTAAAATAGTAGCATTAGATGGTGTAAACCTTCAAGTAGATGATGGTGAATTCATTTCTATAATGGGCCCGTCAGGTTCTGGTAAATCAACACTCCTCAATATGATAGGAGCTCTAGACAGGCCAGACTCTGGGATGATAAAAGTTGCTGGGCGAAATTTGATGAAAGAGAAAGATTTGAGCAGCTTCAGGGCCAGGAAGATAGGTTTTATCTTTCAATTACACAATCTCATACCAAATCTTACAGCGCTTGAAAATGTTGAAATACCAATGTTTGAGGGCCCATACAAGGATATGATGGAAGAAAGGGCTATGGAGTTGCTTGAGTACTTTGGACTCGTTGACAAGGCAAATAGGTTGCCTTCGGAGCTTTCTGGGGGTGAAAGGCAGAGGGTGGCTATTGCAAGGGCCCTTGCGAATGATCCGTCCATAATATTAGCTGATGAGCCTACAGGATCCCTCGACTCAAAGACGGAAAAGAAAATATTAAGGAAACTTAAAGAGTTGAATAGGGAGCATAAAGTCACTATAGTGTTGGTGACTCATGATCCTCGGGTTGCTTCAATGGCCTCTAGGATCATAAAAATATTGGATGGAAAAATAGTGGGGGGATAACCGTGAAATTGAATGTTGCTTGGTGTATAACAGGGGCAGGGGATAAGATAACAGAAACCTATGAGGTTATGAAGGATATCAAGGACATTTATGATGGCAGGGCTGTGATTAAAGTTTTCATTTCCAAGTCAGGGGACCAGGTAGTTAAATATTATGGGATCTATCAGGATCTTGAAACAAATTTTGACCAGAAATGGGTTGAAATTAGTGCTAATTCACCATTCCTTGCAGGTCAAGTACAGTTAGGTAAATATGATTTTCTTCTTATAGCACCTTGCACCTCTAATAGTGTTGCTAAGATATCACTTAGAATAGCGGACACTCTCATAACAAATGCGGCTATAATGGCGCAAAAAGCTGGAGTGCCAGTATATATCATGCCAACAGATTTCGAAGAGGGTACGACAGAGACCAGATTACCAAATGGGAAGATACTAACGCTTGAAATAAGAAAAGAGGATGTTGAACACGTTAAAAGATTATCTAGGATGAAGAACACCCATGTATTCAAGGATCCTGAGTATATTTATAAGATATTTGAAAGGTTCACCAGAGAATAATTTACTCAATGAGTTCTTGTATTGTGGCCTCGTAGGCGTGGAGGGTTCTTTCCCCCTCTTTTATAGTATCAAGTGAACCTGTCCCCCTGAAGTAGGCTTTTATCTCCCCAGTATCCGCAATATTCATTGTTAAGGGTTCCATGTCTGTAAGTGACTCGAAGAATTTTATTATCTCTTCTATTTCACTTTTATCTGGGCTTTTGAATTTTATGGATAACGTACCCTTCTGTTTTTCCTTCATCCTAACTATATCCTGGTTGACTTCAAGTTTTTTAGTCTTCGTGGTAAAAACTACCTTTTCCATAATATCATCCTCATCTTAATGCTATCTTTTTTAGAACATTTAATTTTTGGGGGAGGATTATTATTGCGAGTAGGATTCCGTTCATTAGAATTGAATAGTAGAGTTGTTCAATGGGACTAGGTGGGATTGAAAAATCGGTGAAAAGTGATGGTAAAGGTTTATAGAAGGATGATGTTCCATCATTTACTACGAGTGCGCAAAACATGTTATTTGCAGTGTGGATGCCAATGGCTGTTTCAACACCATCCTCTAATACCGTGATAACTGCCACTACTATGGCGAAGATGAATGTGTCAATGAAGATGTTAAGATTGCCTACGAATGTTAGCTGGTTTCCCCAGTGCCCAATGGCAAATATTATAGAAGATATTAGAACGGCTAATGGGGGTTTCTTCAAAAACAAATTTAAGGCTTGTAGGATGTATCCTCTAAAAAAAATTTCCTCAAAACCAGCCTGGAAGAAGATAGTTAAGCTTATAATAAAAAGTAATGGATAGACCGCACCATCAAAGGTGAACTTAAGGTTAGGATCTGGTAAACTGAAAATGAGAAATATCAAAAGCATCGAAAACCACACAACAAAACCCTTAAGGATCCTATACCATTTTATGCGTTCATGGGCTGTTAAAACGCTCTTAAAATCTCTTCTATGGATAGATACCATGCAGAAGAATAGGAGCAGCATCAAGAATGCGCTTGTAATATTATAGGAGAGAAGATCCGCGAATCCTTGGAGGAATCTTCCTATTGGAGGGTGTAAACCAGCAAGATTGAATAGAAGGCTAGTGACATCAAATAGGATGTAGATTGATAATAGACCTATGATTGTACCTATTGAGATGCCAGGATTTGTTAATATGATGGTGAGTAAGTATCTCCACCAGTTATTTTTTCCTTCCTTTGCAAGTTGCAAAAATTTCATGATCTCATATGTAGAGTGTCATCTAATAAAATTTTGTTATTACACACTTCAGACTAAACCCTATTAAGAATTTGGGGGGGTTTCAGAATTTGTAGCCGATTTTCCTTAAGAATTGTTTTCTCTGGATTATGTCTTCTTCTTTTTCTATTTTACGTGGACTTTCACCATCTATTACTCCTATGATCCCCCTGCCCTGTTGTGTTTCGACTAGGAGTACTTGTACTGGGTTGGCTGTTGCGCAGAAGATGTTAACAACTTCTGGAACATCTTTTATGCGTTGAAGCACGTTTATTGGGAAAGCGTTTCTTAAGAGTATGAGGAATGAGTGTCCAGCCGCTATATCGAGCATTTTGTCGGCTGCAAGTTCTTCCAATTCTTCATCATTACCTGCATGTCTTACGAGGCAATCCCCTGATGCCTCTGCGAATGCGATTCCAAATTTTGCATGGGGTACTGTATTCACTATAGCCTCATATAGGTCTTCAACTGTTTTTATGAAGTGGCTTTGACCAAGTATAAAATTTATGTCTTCTTCAAATTCTAGTTCTACCACTTTTATCTCCATCTGGATTATCCCTCCAAGAACTTCTATAGTAGGTTATGTGCTTATGGCTAAAATAATATTATCGATCCTCTTTTTAAACTAACGAACAATATATCAACTTAACTTTAAATTATTTAAAGTAAACTTTAAATATTAATTTATTATAATAAACAATAAAGGAGGTGAAAAAAGCATGAAAAGACTAACTTTGATTATCTCAGTTTTCATCACTATCGCCATGATAAACACAATATCAGCCGCCGAAGTTAACGGCCAAATCAAAGAAATCTACAATGAAACAAACGGAACATACACAAGCCTAGATAATGCCATACCAGTCGAAAATGCAACAATACAAATAAAATACAACGGAAAAATCATAAATGAGACAAAAACCGACAAAAACGGCCAGTATACCATCGCATTCACCCCCATGACAAAACCGGTAGAATTGGAAATATCCTACCTCAACTACAAAAAAGTCACATACACCATACATGGAACTTGCACAATAAACCATACATTCATGCCAGATATCGCCATAATAAGTTCAGCACCGGAAAAAGCAAAGATACTCGCATCATTAAACAATAGACGCATAATATACCATGACATGTGGAATCCTAGTTCCCAAGCCAATGATTGGATACTAGAATATGTGAACTTCGCATACCTTGACATGGCAATGCCAGGCACAGGATGGGGCGACTCATGGTACCCATACCTTCTCAGAAGTCCTGCGAACAAAAATTATATGATAGCAGCAGCATTCGGCTATCCCACAGACACAGACAACGACCCCTATGGTGGTACAGGACTACACCTACTCAAAGGAAATGACACCAACGACACACCAGACACCATAGAAAACACCTACATAGCAAGTTATTGGGCCCTCGCCACTGGAACAGCAGCAAGAGAAAACCTCGAAAACATGATAAAATACATATACTACCTCCTCAACGAGACAGATTACAACCCAGTTGAGCATGGTGAAGGGCCAATAATGTCAAACCCAGACTGGGGATTATACCATCCTGATTATGGCGTGGCAGGGATCATTCCCACAAGAGATCAGATAAAAAATTGGATAGAAACAAACCCTGGACTGACACCACCATACGACAGCCTAAAATGGATAGACCAAAACTATACAAGCTGGTCAAATGAACAACGCTTGAACCTCTACAAAGAATTCGGAAAATGGTACAACCAGACAAAAAACATCACAGGACCATTCATTATCGTGATAGGCTACTCACCATCCCCAGTGGTTGATGCAATAATCAGAGAAGCCGAAAAAAATGGGAGAGCCGCCTTCTGCCTCTACCAGGGTGCAACTAATCCACCTATAACATCATTCCTAGAAGAAATTATAACTGGCAAAGCCCTTGGAAGGGACGTAAATGCAATAATATCATTATACTCTTGGTCTTTGAACTATGCCAACCTCCCCAATGGAGGCGCGCTCCAAGAACTTACAATACTGGATATTCCAGTGATCAAAGGCGTGCAACTATATGACAATTCAAGTCTCACCAACCCCCTCGGAGCACAATACGAATGGACATGGCAAGTTACAATACCAAGCTTCGAAGGCGTATTCTCACCAATCGTTGTATCATACACAGACCCAAGTACAATGGACGAAATACCAATAGATTCAGGTGTTAAAAAAATAGTGAACATAGCTGATAAATGGGCGAAATTAAAAGAATTTGAAAACAACACCAAAAAATTGGCTATCATAGTATACAATTATCCGCCTGGAAAGGATGGGCTCACAGCATCCTACCTTGACGTCTTCCAAAGTCTACACGACCTACTCATCAAACTCAAAGAAAAAGGGTACACAACAGGCAATATCCCATCCCCAGAAGAACTCTACACACTATTGGTAGAATGTGGCAATAAAGGTACATGGGCAAAACCACTACTCGAACAATACCTCTCAAAACATAGACCCAGCTTGGAAGAAAACGGACAACTCATAAGCCTTGAAACATATCTTAAATGGTTCAATGAACTCCCAGAAAAACTGAAAGAAGAAGTTATCATGAAATGGGGAGAGCCACCAGGGGAAGTGATGACAATAAATGGGACAATAGTAATCCCAGGGATAATCCTAGGGAACATCTTCATAGGTATACAGCCAAGCCGCGGATGGGAAGAAGTGCAAAACTACCATGAATCATACTTGCCACCCCACCACCAATACATAGCATTCTACAAATGGATAGAAAAAACCTTCAAAGCAAACGCCATGATACACCTCGGAACCCACGGAACACTCGAATGGCTCCCAGGCCGCATGATAGGACTAACAGAGGAAGACTGGCCATTCCAACTCACAAACTTGCCGAACATTTACCCCTACATTGTCTCCAATCCTGGTGAAGGACTCGTGGCAAAAGACAGGAGCAATGCACTTATAATAGACCACATGACCCCTGCGATGGTCCAAGGTGGCCTCTATGGGGATCTTATCGAAATCCACGATCTTATACACCAATACAATAACGCATTGAAAGTAGGTAACCTGCAGATACTCCCTGAACTTGAAAATGGGATAAAAACAAAGGCCTCAAAGTTGGGCTTTAACATGTCAGACGACTTTAAACAAGCTCTAGAAGAACTCCATCTTAGGTTACATGAAATCGAAAACGATATAATACCCCTTGGACTTCACAGTCTCGGTAAAATCCTCAGTGGAGAAGAACTTGTCGAAGAGGTTTTCACCATAACATCCTCAAGGTCAGATTTCCTCGAAAATGTGAAAAGAAAACTATACCCTTCAATAGCAATAGGCTATCCTGAAATGTCCAATGACGCCTCCTATGAAGATGAAGTGAAAAATATTAAGGAAACAGCGAAAGAATGGATAAGGAGTATAATAAATGGTACAATACCAGTGGGTATCGAAGCTAACGACTTGGAATTCATAAATGATACAATAAATAAAATCAGAGCAAATAAGGAATGGCAAAATCTCCTAGATGCACTCAATGGCGGGTTTGTAGAGCCTGGATTGGCCGGGGACCCTGCATGGAATGACGTATTGCCAACAGGCGTTAACTTCTATGCTGCTAACCCCAAGAAGATGCCAACAAAGGCTGCATGGGAAACCGCCAAAAAGATCGTGGATAAGTTACTTGCAGACTATTATAAGGTTCATGGAAAGTTCCCAGAGCTTGTAGGGATGGTCATGTGGGGCACGGAATTATTACGGACTGACGGTCTTGCAATAGCAGAATTCTTATACTTGCTCGGTGTGAAGCCTGAGTGGAACTCTAATGGTGATGTGAAGCCAGAACCTGTTCTTATGAGCCCATCAGAGCTTAAGATAGTCATTGATGGCGTGGAAATGCAAAGGCCTCGTGTTGATGTTTTCGTAACTGCTGTCACAGGATACCAGGGATGGATAGATTTGATGAATAGGGCTGTTGAACTCGCAGTTTCAGCTAATGACACCATAAATTACGTTAAAAGGCACTATGATGAGTGCCAGTCCCTTGACAGGGTATTCGGTCTTAGGGGGCTTGTACTTGAAGGTACAGGGGTTTCAGATCTCCTACCCAACACTTCAAAGTGGGAGGCCACAAGTGAACTTGCCGATGTTTATCTTTCCAGGGTTTCATATGCTTGGAAGTCAACAGCCACTGGCATTAGTATACAGCAGAACAAGGGGACTTTCCAATATCTGCTCAAAAATATGGATCTCATGACACAAAATCTTGACAGTACTTGGCGTTTGCTCGACACAGACGATTACTATGACTGGTTTGGTGGAATGTTACTAGCTTCAAGGCAATTAGGTGGCAATCCAGAAACCTCACTTGTGGATATAAGGAACAAAAATAATATTGCCACAAGGAGCATCAAGGAAGAAATTGAATTGGAGATAAGATCCCAGCTCCTTAATCCAAAATACATGGATTCTCTTCTTAGTTCTCCAAGTGGTTGGATGGAATATGCTTCAAGGTACAAAAATGCATTTGCAGTAGCTGTGACCAGCAATTCTATAAGTGAACAATTATGGACTCAAATGGCTGAAAACCTTTTAACGCCAAGATTTGGCGCTCCAGGACCTTATGGGGCTTTTGCTGTTCAGTCAATGATTGGATGGGTGCTTGAAGCCAATAGGCGCGGTATATGGACTCCAAGTAACAGTGGGTTGGTAACAAAACTTGTAGACAAGTACATAGAAATTGCAAACCAGTATGGTGTTGTCTGTTGCCACCACACTTGTAGTAATATTGTGTTTAATCAGTGGATTGTGAGTGTTTCATCGTTAAATTCCGCGGCTCTTCAAAAGTTTGTGGGTGTATTCGGAGCTGTTACAGGAGTTGGGATTACTGTTCCTGGACAAGCAAGCACCGGAACACCCGGAACACCAGGGGCTCCGGGGCCAAGTCCGGGTTACACGGGCACTACAGGAACAGGAAGCCAAGTTTCAGGGAGAGTAGGAACTTTTGGGACAGCTACACTTGGAGTGGTTGCAGCAGGTGCGGCTGGGTCAGCAGGAAGTTCAAGTGGAGGGCCAGGGAAAACTGGCAAAGTTTTTGAAGTTTCAGCATCACAGAGTGGAGGTTCAGGGAGTCAAATGCCATTCTATGCACTCTTGGGTGTCATAGGCATCGTGGCTCTCATAGGCGCTGGTTACTTCCTCAAAGGACATGGAAAACTGTGAATTAATCCCATCAGCAGCGATTGGGCTTCTATATTCCCATAAAAAGGATCCAAGGATAGTCAGTTCTATTATAAGGGGGATCATAGAGGGCATTTTCTCTACAAGCGTTTGAAGCCGCCCTATTCCCCCCTATATATCTTGTGATATTAATATATAAAAAGAGTATTACACACTTTTTTTTGTATCCCCCACACATTTTGAAATAGGAGGGGGGGACTTAACAGCAAAAGCAACTTAAAAACTATATATGAAAATAACATTATCAAATATTATTTGGTGGCGGTGCACTTCATGAAAAGTGTGTTGATAGTGGAAGATGATGCAATCGTAGCCCTTGACCTCAAATCAAGAATCGAAAAACTAGGCTATAAGGTCATTGGGAGCGTGGCATCAGGCCAAGAGGCCCTTAATAAAATAACAGAGACAAGACCAGATCTCGTTATCATGGACATCGTGCTAAGAGGGAAGATGGATGGCATAGAGGTGGCTGAGAAAATAAAAGATTTAAAGATTCCCATAGTATTCTTAACAGCATATTCTGACCCTGAAACTATTAAAAGGGCTAGAAAGGCGGGAGCATATGGTTATCTTTTGAAGCCATATGATGACAATTCACTCAAGGTCGCCATCAAAACAGCCCTTAAAAGATATGAGGCTGATATCAGAGACTTGCTTAAAGCACCATCACCTGATGTTACTGAAGTGGCTGAAACTCCTAATATACTCTTGGTTGAGGATGACGCGATTATCGCCGCAGATTTCGAGGAAAAACTCAAAGATGCAGGGTTTAATGTTGTGGGAGTTGAAGTTACGGGTGAACAGGCTGTTAAAACCGCTTCCAAGCTTAAACCAGACGTTGTTATCATGGATGTTGTACTAAAAGGAAAAATGGATGGTATAAAAGCCGCCAAGATTATACAAGGAGATTATGATATTCCAGTCATCTACCTCACAGCATACTCTGATGATAAGACACTTTCAAGGATACTTGAAAGCGAACCATATGGATATCTTGTTAAACCATGTAACATTGAACAGCTAAAGGCCGAAATCCAAGTAGTGCTTGAAACATTCCATGAAACAAAAGAGTATTCAAAGAGAATGCACGATATTACCGTGACTAAAGCCGAGGAGATGAAAATAGAAAAGACCGCTGTATTCTTTGTTTCATCTATTATAATATCCCTTGCGATTTATGGTTTTATCTCAAGGGACATGACATGGCTAATGTATGTTCTCTTCATCCCAGTTTCCTACAGCTTACTATACTTCGTATCCAGTTTCAAAAAGCCTAATAGGCCATCCAATGGTGAAATGCCAATGGTGAGCATTCTTGTACCAGCCCATAATGAGGAGAACACTATAAGAGAGTGTGTTGAAAGCCTATCGAGGCTAGATTATCATTTGAATGGTAGTAGGAATTATGAGATCATTGTTATCAATGATGGTTCCACTGACGGTACAGGTGCAATCCTCAAAGAACTTGTAAAAGAACATAAACATCTCCATGTGGTCACTAGGAAGGCTCCATTCGCATTTAATGGTAAAGGATATGCTCTCAATGATGGTCTTACACTTGCAAATGGTGATATCATAGCAGTCTTTGATGCGGATGCAAGGGTCCGGCCAGACTTTCTGAAGAAGATCATACCGTATTTTGAAGGCGAGAATGTTGCGGGTGTGCAGTCACGTGTGCGAATGTACAATGCTGATAAGAATCTGCTCACGAAAATGCAGGATATTGAATTCGCGATTTTTGGCAACCTCATAATGAGGTCAAGGATGAACATGGGAGTATCAGCATTCCTTGGAGGTAACGGACAACTTGTCAGAAAGGATATAATTAAAGAAGTGGGTGGCTGGGACGGATATGCAGCCACAGAAGACCTCAACCTTACGGTGAAGTTAATGCTCAAAGGCTATTATGTAAGGTACTGTCCGGAAGCAGAAGTTTGGCAAGAGGCCGTACCGGAGTGGCCCGCTTTTTTCAAGCAAAGAACTAGATGGCTTACAGGTAACCTTGAAACACTCTTTGTTTATCTTCCACCTGTGATTGATGCTCCAATACCGATACGCATGAAAATAGATTCCATATTCTACCTTTTCTCTCTACTCTTTATAGGTTTTGTCATGCTTGGCTATATTGTCTTCATATTAAACATCGGGGGATTTACAATGGGCATGAGAGCACCTTTTATTATTGGCTTAATATCTACAATAGCTTTCTTCCCCCTCACCATAACAGGTATAAAAAGGGATGGGTATAGCATACCCCGTAGTATAATCTTATCAATAGAGTATTGGGCTTACTGTCTCTACCTTTTACCTTTATTTTTGATAGCCACAGCCCATATTATAAGAAGAAGTGAAAAAAGGTGGGCTAAAACAAGACACATAGGCAATTAAATTAGGGGGGATAGAATTCTGCACTGAGTGTAGCCGACCACCAAATGTTTCAGCAGCTTGAACGCAGAGATAATCTTTAAAGGATACTATTTTCTTCCATGACCCCCCCATATCCTCCATATGATATCCTTACCAGCGCATAAATCTGTATATTATCCTAAAAAAGCCAGATTTTATAAGCCAAAAGGATGGTAAAAGGAATAGAAGTCTAGGATTTTACCCTCACAACCATAGTGAATTTAGGTACGTACTTTGCGGCTAGCATGCTTCCTAAACTGTTTTTGACAGCATTAGCATGTATTGTAACTGTGAATGTCGTCCCTGGGTTCCAATCAGCAGTTACATTTTATAAAAGCTTGTTACCGCTGATAGCCCTAGTTGTGGCCTTCGAGGTTCCGTTAGGTAATTGTGACGGTTATTTTGTTGCAGTCTGGCCCGACGGTTGAATGGTGATGTTTTTGTTTAGTGGTATGCTGACTGTGCCATTGACTGGGCTGATATTGATTATTTTTTTGGTGGGATGGGTGGTAGGTTGTCTTGTCCTCTTGTGAAGGTGTATGGTGTGTCTCTGAACCCGTCTCCGTCATTGTCTATTCTGTTGTAGTCGCTCTAGTAGTTTTCCTCCGATTGTTTTTGTCAAGTTGAAACGGTTACCTGTACCGGGAGCATATGCTTGTGGTGTGTTATTTATAAAAGTATTGTTGTAGATCACATTGTTAGATCCATAAGTTAAGATGATGCCATCCCCCTTTGTTTTTTTGTGATCGTGTTGTTGGTTATTGTGCAGTCTTCAGCTTCGATGTAGGTTCTGAAACTATCAGTTGCTCCGTTGATGTTTGGATCAGTGTTCTGTTTGCTGTTATGCTGATTACTGGTTGGTTGATTATTGTTAGAGTGGTGTTTACTTTACCATTTGCTGTTAAATTGAGAGTTTTATTTATTTTTCGCTGTGGTTTTCCTGTTTACGATTATGGTGTGCCCATTTAATGTCGTGGTATCATTTATTGTCTGCTTGTGTAGACTTTTTGCGTGTTATTATTAATTACTGTGGCTGATGCTCCTCTGGTTGAGAAAAAATAGCCAAGAAGACCAAGAACATGAAAAACCGCTTATTCATCTTGTAAATTTCCATTAAGATGTTCAATTTCGGGTTTCATCCTAGGAAAACCTTAATTTTCCATTTTAAAAACCTTGTACGTATAAATTAAAAATAGAAAAATTTTAATAAAGATTTTTTGGGGAGATTAAATACTACATGAAATAATACTAGAGGTTAATAGTCACAAGTAAACTGTTGCTTTGCTTCAAAACTTTCTTCACATAAACATCGAGAGAACGACCAAACAATAGAGGAATATCCTCCAAAAAATCTCCAAGAGCATAAAATACCCAATGAAAAACCAAAAAAAGAGGCTTAAAGTCACATATAGATATCAGAACTTATCTAATACCAGAGAAACCTTTTCGAGGATCGGTCGCCAAGTTTTAGTTGAGAGATAATTTTTTATAATCCGGAAATTACAATTCTATCATCGATAAAATTATCGGATTTTCTTGGGGTGTTCTAATGAATGAAAAAACTAAAGAAATAGGTGTAAGGATAAAAGAACTGAGAGAACTCTCAAATATCACAGTAGAGGAAATGGCCAACTATTTAGGAGTCCCCGAAGAAACCTATAAAAGATATGAGAGTGGAGAAGAGGATATACCCGCAAGCATATTATTCGAGGCAGCCCACAAACTTGGCGTGGACATGGGACTCCTACTCACAGGAGAAGAGGCTAGAATGCATATTTTCACCGTCACAAGGAAAGGTAAAGGCGTTAAAGTTGACAGGCGCAAACAATACAAGTATGAGGCTCTCGCCGAAAAGTTCATCCATAAGAAGGCGGAGCCATTCATAGTAACCGTGGAACCGCGAAAAGGCAAGCCAGAGATGAACAGCCACCCAGGACAAGAATTTAATTATATCCTAGAAGGGAGCATAAAATTTTATATCCATGATAATGAGATAATCTTGAATGAAGGCGACTCAATATTCTTCGATTCATCATATCCACATGCAATGGAGGCCCTCAACGGCAAAAGGGCGAAATTCCTAGCTATAATAATGTAGAGGTGGACAAGCCATGGCATCAATACTAGAAAAATTCGTCAACAGAACAGAATTCGAATCATATGAAGATTTCAAGGAAAACTTCAAGATAATAGTACCAGAAAACTTCAACTTCGCCTATGACGTGGTTGACTGGTACGCCAAAAAACACCCACAAAAAGAGGCCCTAGTCTGGTGTAACGACAACGGAGAAGAACGCATAATAAATTTCAAGGAAATGAAAGAATATTCAGAAAGGGCAGCCAACTTCTTCAAAGAGTGTGGGATAAAAAAAGGCGACAGGGTAATGTTAACCTTAAAGGGCAGATACGATTTCTGGTTCTCATTACTGGGCCTCCATAGGATAGGGGCCATCGCAATCCCAGCAACCCACATGCTAAAAGAAAAGGACATAATATACCGTATAAAAAAGGCGGATATAAAGATGGTGGTTTGCATCGCAGAAGATGGCGTCCCCGACTGTTTCGACAAGGCCCAGGAGGAGATGGGTGACATTCCCCTCCTAAAGGTCATTGTAGGCGACGAGGACAGGCCTGGTTGGATTAATTTTAGGGAGAAGCTTGAGGAGATGCCAAAAAACTTCAAAAAACCAGAAGAGTACCCCTCAGATGAGGACATACTATTAGTATATTTCTCCTCTGGGACTACTGGGATGCCCAAGATGATAAAACATGATCACACCTATCCCCTAGCCCATATAGTCACTGCAAAATATTGGCAGAACGTCCGAGAAGATGGCCTACACTATACAGTGGCTGATACAGGATGGGCCAAATCAGTGTGGGGTGGAATTTATGGTCAGTGGATTTGTGGAAGCGCAGTATTCGCCTATGACTATGATCGTTTCAATCCTATTAACATGCTGGAAAAATTAGAAAAGTATGATATAACAACATTTTGCGCCCCACCAACAGTATACAGGTTCCTAATAAAAGAGGACATTTCAAAATATGACCTTTCAAGTATAGAATATGCTGTGACGGCAGGAGAACCCCTAAACCCGGAGGTTTTCCATAAATTTTATGAACAGACCGGTTTGAAACTCATGGAAGGCTATGGACAGACAGAATCTGTTGTATCCATCGCCAACTTCCCCTGGATGGAGCCCAAACCAGGGTCAATGGGCAAACCAGCCCCATTATATGATATAGAATTAGTTGATAATAATGGAGACCCAGTAGACGTGGGAGAAGAAGGGGAGATAGTCATAGACACTTCAAAGGGCAAACCATTAGGACTCTTCGGCGGCTACTACCGGGATGAGGATAAAACAAAGGAAGTATGGTACAATAATAAGTATCATACAGGTGACACAGCATGGATGGACGAAGATGGATACTTCTGGTTCGTCGGGAGAACCGATGATATAATAAAAAGTTCAGGGTACCGTATAGGACCGTTTGAAGTTGAAAGCGCGCTCATATCCCATCCAGCGGTACTAGAATGTGCAGTTACAGGCTACCCAGACCCAATCAGGGGACAGGTAGTAAAAGCTACAATAGTACTTGCCAGAGGATATGAACCATCCGAAGAACTCAAGAAAGAGATACAAGATCATGTCAAGAGGGTTACAGCCCCCTATAAGTATCCTCGTGTAATAGAATTTGTTGATGAACTACCTAAGACTATTAGTGGCAAGATAAGGAGAGTTGAGATAAGAGAAAGGGACATGAAAAGAGCAGGGGAACAATAAATGGAACCATATCCAGTAATTAATCCACTGGAATGTAAAGGATGTGAAAGGTGCATACTAGCCTGTAAAGGTAAAGTACTCTTTATGAGTGATAAGATTAATGAGAGAGGATATCACTACGTTGAATACAAGGGGGGCGGATGTAAAGGTTGTGGAAACTGCTACTATACTTGCCCGGAACCCCATGCCATAGAAGTGCACATCCCACTTAAAAAGAGGAGGAAATGACAAGATGGCAACCCAGATGGTGAAAGGGAACACAGCAGTTATCATAGGGGCTATGTACGCCGGATGCGATTGCTACTTCGGATATCCGATAACCCCAGCCAGTGAAATACTCCACGAAGCCGCTAAATACTTTCCAATGGTCGGCAGGAAATTCGTGCAAGCAGAATCAGAAGAAGCGGCCATAAACATGGTATACGGGGCTGCCGCGGCAGGCCACCGTGTAATGACAGCATCATCCGGGCCTGGTATAAGCTTGAAACAAGAAGGAATATCATTCCTTGCTGGCGCAGAACTCCCAGCAGTCATAGTGGACGTAATGAGGGCCGGCCCAGGACTCGGGAACATAGGACCCGAACAGGCCGACTACACCCAACTAACAAAGGGAGGGGGGCATGGAAACTATAAAAGTATTGTTTTAGCCCCTAATAGTGTCCAGGAAATGTGCGATCTTACAATGAAAGCATTTGAACTCGCGGACAAGTACAGAACCCCAGTTATTGTGCTAGCTGATGCTGTCCTTGGACAGATGGCAGAACCTTTAAAATTCCCAGAGAAGGCCATAGAACATAAACCTGACACTTCATGGGCGGTCTGCGGCAACAAGGAGACCATGAAGAACCTTGTAACATCTATTTTCCTCGATTTTGACGAGCTCGAAGAATTCAACTTCTATTTACAAGAAAAATACAAGCAAATAAAAGAAAAAGAGGCAAAATACGAACCCTACATGTTAGATGATGCTGATATAATCCTAGTGTCCTATGGTATAAGTAGTAGAATATCAAGGACAGCCGTTGACATCACCCGAAAAGAGGGTATAAAAGTTGGACTATTCCGTCCAATAACACTCTCCCCATTCCCAGAGGACGAACTAGCCAAGTTAAGCGAGGACAACCCAAAGTTCATATCAGTGGAGATGAGCAACGGCCAAATGCTAGAAGATATAAGATTAGCAACAGGATGCCAGGACATCGAACTAGTTAACAGGATGGGTGGAAACCTAATCCAACTAAGAGAAGTGGTAAAAAAAATCAGGGAGGTAGCCCATGGCAGATGAAAGAATCATCAAAAAACCAAAGTGTATCCATGACATCTTCGAGAGAAAGGGTGGGAGCGCGCCCACAGCAACACACTATTGTCCAGGGTGTGGACATGGCATACTACACAAGCTCATAGGGGAAGCCATAGACGAACTAGGAATACAAGAGAGAACAGTCCTCATAAGCCCTGTTGGATGTGCAGTATTCGCATACTATTATTTTGATTGTGGTAATGTACAAGTGGCCCATGGGAGAGCACCAGCCGTGGGGACAGGAATATCACGTGCAGAAGACGATGCCATCATAATACTCTACCAGGGGGACGGGGACCTTGCATCAATAGGATTAAACGAGACAATACAAGCCGCCAACAGGGGAGAGAAAATGGCGGTATTCTTTGTTAACAATACAGTTTATGGCATGACAGGAGGCCAAATGGCCCCAACAACCCTTGTGGGCGAGCCCACCATAACATGCCCAGAGGGTAGAGATCCTAGATTCGCAGGTTACCCATTGCATATGTGTGAGTTACTCAACAATCTAGAAGCGCCTGTATTTATTGAAAGAGTTTCACTAGCGGATATAAAACATATTAGAAGGGCTAAAAGGGCTGTTAAGAGAGCCCTTGAAATACAACGGGATGGTAAAGGTTATGCATTCGTGGAGGTCCTCTCACCTTGCCCAACAAACTTGCGCCAGGATGCTGAAGGCGCTCAAAGGTTTATAAACGAAGAAATGGAGAAAGAATTTCCTGTTAAAAATTTCAGGGACAAAGCCGATGAGGTCGAACCCCTCAAGCGGGATAATAGCGATTTTTCCAAGGAAAGTCTTGACAGGATATTCCAAGTAGAGGAGTCGCTCCCAGAACCCAAAGACGACCCAGAATTTGGAGAAATTAAAGTGAAGATAGCCGGATTTGGCGGTCAGGGCGTGCTTAGCATGGGTTTAGTGCTTGCACAAGCGGCTTGCGCAGAATCCAAGCACGTGTCATGGTATCCAGCTTATGGTCCTGAGCAAAGGGGTGGAACTTCAAGCTGTGCAGTTGTAATATCAGGCAATGTGATAGGCTCGCCAGTAGTGGATGAACCAGACATACTAATCGCATTCAACCAACCTTCACTCGAAGAATTCGCCCACACAGTACCAGAGGACGGATACATCCTCTATGATTCCACAACAATAAAATACAAGGGCAAGGGTAATATCATCGGAGTTCCGGCCTTTAAAATCGCGAAAAGTGAAGGAGCAGAAAGGGCTGCTAACACGGTCATGTTAGGAGTTCTCATGGAATTAGGCCTCACAAAACTTTCAAAAAAATCATTCGAAGACGCTCTAAAATTCATATTCAGCGGAAAAGAGAAGATCATAGACATAAACCTAAAACTACTAAATATAGGTGCTAGATGGGCCCGAGAAAACATAATGGGGGGGCCTATAAATGGCCTATAAAGGGCTTGCAAAAAAATTACTCGAAAAAGAATCTATTAAAGTCGGTGACAAAATCCGCGTAAAAAAGGATAATATAAGCTATGATGGGATGCTACTTGACAGGCCAGAGGATGCTGATGACAAACACCTAGTACTAAAATTAGATAATGGCTATAATATTGGAGTGGAGATCGAAGATGCCAGGATAGAGTTGATAGAAGAAGGTTCAAAACCTGAGATAAAACTCCCACCAGTCGATGTTGAAAGAAATCCTGAACTACCAGACATATCCATAATATCAACAGGAGGCACTGTCGCATCAATCATAGATTACCAGACAGGCGCTGTCCACCCAGCATTCACTGCAGACGACCTTCTAAGAGCCAACCCAGAATTATTAGATATTGCGAATATACGCGGAAAAGCCATATTCAACATTTTAAGCGAAAACATGCGCCCGGAATATTGGGTTGAAGCAGCAAATGCCATAGCCAAGGAGATAGAAGATGGAGTCCAGGGCGTTGTGGTGGCCCATGGGACAGATACCATGCATTATACCGCGGCGGCGCTAAGTTTCATCCTTAAAACACCAGTACCAGTGATACTTACAGGAGCACAACGAAGCTCTGACAGACCATCATCTGACGCTCACCTCAACCTCATAAGCTCAGTTATAGCAGCGAAATCAGACATAGCAGAGGTCATGGTTTGTATGCACGCCAGTATAGATGATAGAAGCTGCCACCTACACCGGGGGACGAAAGTAAGGAAAATGCACACTTCAAGAAGGGACACATTCAAAAGCATAAACACCACACCCATAGCAGAAATCAAAGACGGCAAAATCAAAATCCTAAGGGAAGACTATAGGAAGAGAGACCTAGTAGAACTTGAAGTCAGGGACAAGATAGAACCAAAAGTAGCATTAATAAAAACCTACCCTGGTATAAACCCAGAAATATTAGAATATTACATTGACAAAGACTATAAAGGGATAGTTATAGAGGGTACAGGCCTCGGCCATTGCCCAGAGGATCTTATACCCGCCATTGAACGTGCAAATGAAATGGACATCATAGTTGCCATGGCCTCACAATGCCTCAATGGCAGAGTAAACATGAACGTATATAGTACTGGCAGAAGATTACTCGGGGCTGGTGTTATACCAGTAGCTGACATGCTGCCTGAAACAGCTTATGTAAAACTTGTATGGGCCCTTGGCCAGAGCAGCGACCCTGAGACCGTGAAGAGTATAATGCTTGAGAATATCAGTGGCGAGATCGAGGACAAATCTTCACTTAGACACTTCCAAGGGTGAAAAAGTATGGACTGGGACAAAATCGGGTTAAAGATGGGCTTGGAAATACACCAACAACTTGACAGCAAAGGGAAACTATTCTGTCCTTGTAAGTGCGAGTTAACAGATGAAGAACCAGAATATAATATAATGAGGAGATTGAGGCCCACACAAAGTGAACTCGGCAAAATAGACAGGGCAGCCTTCGAGGAGGCTAAGAGGAAGCTCAGGTTTTATTATCAGGCTTATTCTGATCATACTTGTCTCGTGGAAGCTGATGAAGAACCACCCCATCCAATAAATAGTGAAGCGTTAGAGATCGCAGTGACAATAGCATTACTCCTTAATATGAAGGTGGTTGACGAATTCCACACAATGAGAAAACAGGTAATAGATGGGAGTAACACTGGCGGATTCCAGAGAACAGGCCTAGTGGCCACAGATGGCTATGTTGAAACACCCCATGGGAGAGTAAAGATAGAAAACCTATGCCTTGAAGAGGATGCTGCAAGGAGAATAGAAGAAAGAGAAGATGGTATTGTCTTCCGCCTTGACAGGCTTGGCATACCACTCGTTGAAATAACAACAGACCCTTCTATCAAAGATCCAATCCAATTAAAAGAGGTGGCTTATCAGATAGGGCAGATACTCCGCAGCACCAAGGTTAAAAGGGGCATAGGAACCATAAGACAAGACCTTAACATTTCCATAAGGGATGGTGCAAGGGTCGAGGTCAAAGGAGTTCAAGACCTTAACCTAATACCCGAGATTGTTAAAAGAGAAGTTCAAAGGCAACTAAAGTTATTAGAGATACTTGAAGAACTCAAAAAGAGAAAAACAAAAGTCGAGGATAAAATATACGATGTAGGGGAGATTTTCAAGGATACCAGGTCAAAGATAATAAAAGGTGCTGAAAGCGTGCTCGCAATAAAACTAGAAGGTTTCGCCGGACTCATAGGCATGGAACTCCAACCCGACAGGAGGTTTGGAACTGAACTAGCAGATTATGCCAAGAAAAGGGGCGTGGCCGGCATATTCCACACTGATGAACTCCCAGCCTATGGTATAAGTAAAGAAGAAGTTGAAAAATTAAGAGAACACCTTAAAGCAGGTGAAGATGATGCTATAATAATCATAGCAGATGAAAGAAAAAAGGCAGAGGCAGCCCTAGAGGAAGTCGCATCAAGGGCTAGGATGGCCCTCAAAGGCGTTCCAGAGGAGACAAGGAAAGCACTAGAAGATGGTAACACTTCCTATTTAAGGCCATTACCCACAGCCAGTAGAATGTATGTGGAAACAGATATCCCTCTCTTCAAAATCGGCTCAGAGATGATCAAAAGGTTAAAAGAGAAGCTTCCAGAACTGCCTTCGGAAAAGAAAGAGAGGATAAAGAGAGAATATAATCTGAGTGAGGATCTGGCGTCCCAGCTAGTCAAAAAGGGCCTTGCAGAGGACTTTGAAAAACTTGCCAGGTTAGATGTTGAAAACACTCTAATAGCGTCATTACTCGCATACACCCTACAAGAGCTTAAAAGAGAAGGTCACAATATAGAAAATTTAAAACTTGAAGACCTTATTGGGGCTCTTAGATTATTAGAGGAGGGTAAAGTTTCAAAGGACGCCCTAAAGGAGATCATAGCATACATGGCGGATAAAAGAGTTGAACCACTCAAGGCAGCCAAGGAACTAGACCTCCTAATTTTAACTAGAGAAGAAGTAGAGAAGATAATCGAGGAAATTATAGAAGAAAAGGAAGAACTGATAAAAGAGAGGAAGATGGCAGCCATAGGCCCATTAATGGGGGAAGCCATGAAGAGATTAAGGGGAAGGGCTGACGGTCAGCTCGTAAACAGGATACTTAGAGAGAAGATAAAGGTAAAACTCTAACAGAGCTTTTTTAATATTTTTCCAGTTTATACCCTATGTATTCCCTCCTATATTTTTCTGATTGTTTCAAACCCTTTTTTCGCAATTTTTTGTAAAGTTTTTTATAAATAGTGAACGTTTAAGGAGAGAACCCTTTTGCACATATGCCCGTGTGGGGCCGCATCCTATGACTTCTATATTGTTTATGGAATACCTCTTGGGTGTTCCTTCGGCTCTGGATGTTAGAACGGTTACTTCATGCCTTTTTGATAATTGGAGGGCTTCATTGAACGCGCAAGCCTCCGCACCACCCCCCTTATATCGAATTCTCCAGTTTTTGGAAAGTATTCTGTTATTATCCCTATTTTCATGGTCTATTCGTCCTCTTCCGATTCTCTGAGTGCTAATTCCCTGACTAGTTTTGTTATTTCCATTTCAAGGTTCTCTATCATGATATATATCCTGAAGAGCAAGTAGTAGGCTCCTATTATCGCTAATATAAGGATCAGGTCCAGTCCCCTACCAATTCCCATAATATTTGCAATATATGATGTGACGTTGGGGCTAATTGAGATCACGATTAGAAAACCCCATGCTAGAAGCCAGAAGATGAAAGCAGTGGGGGATGTTTTACCCTCTTTGAACCTCTTTATGGATAATATCATCCCTATCAGACCTGTTAGTGTTCCTATAATCTGGTATAACACTCTTAGCACCCTTACAATCTTTTTAATATATTAATTATTAATTTAATCAATATTTTAATACCTACACTAAAGTTTGTACCCTTTGATATAGTCTCTGGAGTGTATATAGTTTTTATAGGAGCCTCCTTTAGTCTGAGGCCTCTTTTTTTGATTTCACTTATTATCTCAGATGACACACCATAACCTCTATCCTCTGTTTTGATCTTGGAAGCTGCTTTGCGGGTGAATGCTCGCAAACCGGATTGTGAATCAGAAACCCAAACACCATAAAATATTAGGGTTATTATGTTCATGAGAAAGTTTCCAATGTTCCTTGAAAGTGGCATTTTACTAAAATCTCTTTTACCAATAACAGCATCTGCTTTATTATCGATTAGTGGTTTGCAAACCCTTTCTATATCATCTGGGTCATGTTGTCCATCAGCATCAAATGTGACTATATAGGACGATCCCATGAAAAGGGCCGCCTCTATACCAGTTCTCAAGGCCGCTCCAAGTCCCCTGTTTATTATATGCCTATAAACGTGGACTCTATCATCATCTTTGAATCTTGTGAGGAGATGGGGTGTTGAATCAGTTGACCCATCATCTACAACAACGACAGTATAACCTCTCTTCTTTAGTTCGCCTAGAACCTGGAGTATTGTCTTTTCCTCGTTATATGCAGGCACGATAACTGTAACATCTTTTGGATTTACCCTTTTTTTCACTGCCATTCCCATTTTAAAGACCCTAGTGGAATCCCCCCATATTGGGAATCTATAAGTTGGAGGGTGTTTTTCTATTAGAGTGGGCCGACGTCTGGTTTGCCTTCTCTCATCCCCATGCCGGCTTCTCTGGTCAATTTTTCTGGTTTGAATAACATTTTTATAACATTCTGGGCATGTTCGCGGGCGCGGTTTTCTGCGAGTATTTTAAGGTCCTTTGGGTTGGATTCCTCGTCTTCATGGACGAATACTTCGATTATGTGAGTGTTTGTCATGAGCTGGGCTTGTATGAGTCCTGTTGAAGCTTCATGGGCGCATACTTTATCCTTTTCATCCGGGCCTGGCATCCCGAAGGCCATTACAATCTCACAGCCTTCTTCTTCGATCAATTTTTTACATGCTACTGGGAGGTCTTTGACACCTGGTACTGTTCTCCTTATAATCTTTAAGTCTGGGGCGTGCATTTTTAGTTCATCTATGGCGGCACTTGCCATGTCGTATCTTGCAAAGGTGGTGTCACATATTCCTATGCGTCTCATCTTCTCACCTTTGAATGGGATGGTGTCTCCATTAATTTCCATTTGTCTAGTAGTCTTCTTCTGGCTTCCCCAATGGTTAGAGGGTACGGTTTATTGAATGGTAGTTTATCCTCCTTTTCAAGTATTTCCACGAGGTGGGCTATCCTTGGGAGTCTTAGATTAGCTTCTCTTATGGTCTTAACATCCTTAAATACTTCCTTGGGTGTGCCTTCTTTAATTATCTTACCATTGCTTATGATGTATATTTTATCAGCATATAACGGTGCCATGTCAACGTCGTGTGTTGCTATGATTATGGTCATCCCCTCTTTGTTGAGATTGTAGAGTAGTCTCATTATATGGGATGCCCCCCTTGGATCGAGGCCGGAAGTGGGCTCATCTAATACCATTATCTTCGGGTTCATTGCTAGTATACCGGCTATTGCAACCCTCTTTTTTTCCCCGCCACTTAAGTGATGTGGTGGTTTATCTTCGAATCCTAGCATGCCAACTTTCCGCAAGGAATCTTTCACTCTCCTTTCAACTTCATCTGTTTCTAAGCCGATATTAAATGGGCCGAATGCTACATCCTCTCTTACTGTTGGGGCGAATAGTTGATCGTCAGGGTTCTGAAATACTATGCCCACTTTCTGCCTTACCTTCATAAGCCCCTTTTTAGTGTAATGGATGGGTTCGCCTTCTACTCTTATTTGCCCTTTTTTTGGTTTGAGGATACCATTAAAGTGTAGGAATAGGGTTGATTTGCCAGCGCCATTAGGGCCTAGTAAGGCTACTACTTGTCCTTTTTCCACTTTAAAATTGACATTTTTAAGAGCTATTGTCCCATCAGGGTACTCATATGTGACATTGACAGCTTCAAGTATCATTGTTCTCAACACCAAGAAGACGGATACTAACATATGGATTGTCTAAAAAAGTTTATATAATTTTTATAGTTCTTGTAAAGTATACTCCAAGGAGTAGTGTTATCTCGAAGGCTATTACTAATATGATCCATTTATTATCTGTTTCATGGATCTTCATTGTTGGGATTTCCCCATTGTAACATCTTGTCTCCATCGCCTGGTATACCTTTTCTCCTTGTAACCAGGACCTTATAAATAGGTTGCTTGCGAGCAGCCCCAAGGATTTTATAGAACTTTTGACGCTATTGTAGCCTAGTCTTGTCTCCTGTGCATGGTACATGGTGGATGCTTCTTCAAGGAAAATGAATATCATCCGGTACATTAGGAGAGCTATCTCAATTATGATCCTGGGCACTTTTATCTTCTCTAATTGTTTGAATATCTCGTTAATGGGTGTTGTAAGCGAAATGAAAGCTAAGCAAGTGAAACCGCCCATTATCCTCGAAAATGTTAGGAATCCTGTGTGGAGGCCGTCCAAGTACACTCTAAACCAAGAGAATCCTATAGATGATGGTTCAGCCCCGAAAAATAATGCCATTAATATTAATGTTAAAAATCCGAAAGCGGATGGTACGCTGATAAATTTTAAATAATAGCGTGATGGTATCCCTGCAACCAATACGATTGTAAGCGACATTATAATTGCTACCATAATTGGGATTATAGGGGAAGGCGACAGCAGAGATAATATCATCGTGAGGATACCCCAGGATAGTTTCACCCCTGGGGGTATCCTGTTAAGATTATTATGATAGGCATAAAGGTCTGTTGAAATGTTCATTCTACCCAGCTCTAGGATGTTTTCTGCCTGCCTTTATAATAGCCGAAAACGTATCCAATTATCAGTGCTCCTATAGCCGCTTGAACAGCGAATATTAGACTCTCTATTTCACCACTTGGGGGCTCCCATATGGGCTCAAACCATGGCTTGTAGCCGGTTTCTTCTATAACTTGACTGGCTTTATCATCCGCACCCCCAAAGTAGCCTTGTTCTTCTCCAAGGCCACTATAGATCAGGAATGGTATGATGCAGATTAAGGCAACGATTATAAGCATTATGATGTGCCTTTTCTCCATGCTAATCACCTACGCTTGTTGGTTTTCTAATTAGTAGGCTTAGTTTTTCTGTGATGTCTGGTTTCAATTTTAAGATGTTTTCAAACACCACTACTGTGAGTAATCCTTCAGCTATCCCAAGGGGTATCTGGGTGTATGCGAATATTAGCATGAATTTTGAAGTTGCTATCATCACATTAGGTATTGGGAATGCTAGGGCTAGTTGGAATGATGTTGTTACATATGTCATGACATCGCCTATGAATGCTGCCAAAAATACTGCAATGGAAGTTGGCAGGTTTAATTTTAGGGATCCTTTGTATGTTAGCCATGCGAATACTGGGCCTATTATACCCATCGAGAATATGTTGGCTCCTAGTGTTGTTAATCCTCCGTGGGCTAGTAAGAGTGCTTGGAATATGAGTACTATGGCTGCCATTACTGATGTTATCCATGGGCCGAATAGTATTGCTCCTAATCCATTTCCTGTGGGGTGTGAGCAGCTTCCTGTGACTGATGGCATTTTAAGGGAGGATAGTATGAATATGAATGCTCCGCTCACGGCCAGTAGTGGTTTTGATTCTGGGAGTTCATCTGCTACTTTTTTTATTCTTGTTATACCGTATATGATAACTGGTAGGGAGATTGCATACCAGAGTATGCACCATTGCCATGGTAGAAAGCCTTCCATGATATGCAAGAATATCACCATCTTTTATTTTTTTTAAAGTAAACTTGAATAAGATTTTGGGTTGGATATCCTATAAATATTTTTCCCCTATTTCAAGAATAGAAATTAGGTCCAAACATAAAAAAAGGAAAGTTTAATGTGAGGGTACCTATCGTGGCTGTATTGGCATCTGGAAAGTGCCTATGCTCACACCACCAAGGCCAACCCCACATATTATCTCTAATTTTTCAACAGAGGACTTATAGGGCTTTGTTTCAATTTCGAGGTAAGTTGTGGTGTTCTTTATAACATGGAAGCTGTTTGGTTTAAATGTGACTCCTCCACTGTCAACATTTGCTATTATCCTAAGGGGGATTGATGGGTCCATTGGAGCTATTGTTATACCACCTATGGTAACATTTGCAATTATAGAACCATTACCCTTGAATTTTGGGTTTAAAACCGCTATATAGAATCCTCCAGTGTTCACGTTCATTGACAAGTTCTTGAATGTTGTTTTATCGATTAACAGCGCCCCGCCACCAGCATATTGGATTGTTGAATTTATATTATCAACCTTTGAATTGTTTCCAAGGATTATTGCAACTCCACCAACCTTGCTCCTAGTAGTTACATTGTATGTATACTTATTTGATAATAGGATGTTCGCGGAACCCTTATCCAACATTATATTAACGTTGAGGGTGTCGCCTTCCACTGTATAATTGACTTTAGGCTTCGCATCCCCAAAGCTTCTTTCGGTTTCAATAGTATAAACAGAATCCGTGACATTCCTAAATTCTACACCCACGCCCGAAGCATTGGATTCCACGCTTATATTAACCTGCTTTATACCTGATACTTGGCTCTCATTTAAGGTGAAAGTATCCTTGATAACATTTTCCTCTGCTGGTTTGAAGAGTGGTGCCGCCACTGCTGTTAAAAATGCCCCTACGAGTATGATTATGATTATAACACTAAAAAATTTCTCGGCATTCATTGTAAAACCCCCACGAGCATCATCAACCCTATTATTATAAGGGCTGGTATTCCAAGGACCGATAAGAATGATCTCCCAAAACCGATCCTATGTTCGATGTTCACAGCTGCTGACCCAATTATAATGGCCCAGATGTACATTATGGTGAACAGCATAGTTGATGTGAAAAATGTCCCAGCTAGTATTAGGGTCATTAGAGCGAATATTCCAAGGATGAATGGTGCTGCTGAAAATCCCATGAGCTTAATGGTGCTTTCAAGGCTTCCTTTTCCTTTAAAGACAAAAACTGCGACAATATGTGAAACTATGGCCCATATTATGAGTTTTACCAGTGCTATTACTGTGACTATCACGGCGAAGGCTATTGGGAAGATTATCCACACTCCGGTTATGGCTGATGCCACTCCACCTAACATGAAACCAAGGAATGCGCACATGAAAATGTAAAAGTACAATCCTTGGTTTTCCAAATTTTTATCCTTCACAACCTTAAATGTTTCTTCTGGGGATATCATAACCCTCAAAAGATCCTTGGAGAAATTCATCATTTTTTTCAGGATCAAAGACACGACCTCCACAGTTACTTTACCATCTTTTAGATGGGTTAACCTCCTATTCTCTTCCTATTTTACCTTTAAAGAAATTATGAGAAATTTTCTATCTTTTCTTTTTATCACCCCCCACAAGTAGGGTATTTAGATTTTCAACAATTTTTATTTGATTTCAATCTTTATTCAATTTTTCGTTTTCCAAGGTCTTTATGAATTTTCTTTTGTTGTCTGAAAAAGAGAACTTCTTTTGTATCTCTTATTCTATAAATTCTTGGATGGTTTTAAGTTTTTTGCTATTAATCACTTTTGACTGAGTAGGCTTTTCCACCCCTTGAAGGTATATAATTTCTGTTCTAAGACGGTTATTGTTGCTCTGTAGACATTTAATAATCTCTTGAGTGGTAAAAACATGTTGAGGGGTGTGTTTGAAATCGAAAGCTTATTTTTAATTCTTATAAGCTTGAAATTATCATACGTCTCTTTGAGGTTATTTCCAGTTGAAAGTACAGTCACTTCACGGCCTTTTCTTGATAATTTCTTAGAGATATTAGGGTGATTTTCCACTCCATTTCCTCTTGGTGGGAAATATGGGGTGTTATCAACAATATCGTGCTAAAATGCAAGATTGAGTATTGAAGCAATAGAATATCCACCCCCCTTTTAGCCTATAAATTCTGTTTAATAACGAATTCTTTGGAGAACCTATTATATAGAATTCAACGCCTCAAGAGAGATTAAATCATCTTTTAGCGCAATAATAGAAGCATTGCAATTAACTTAGAGTTCTTGGTTGTTGTTCGACTATTCTTTCTTTCTCAAAATTTGAAAAATTTTTCTGAATTTTTGATTTTTTTAGGAGGCAAAATATCCTCCATAAATTCCATTTATTTTTCTATTACCATAGTTTAAACTCTTTACGTTTCCTTGTTGATTGCTCAATTATAATCTTTTATTTCCATGAATGTTCTCTTTAAACCTTCTTTCAAGTCTATTTTTGGTTTCCATCCAGTTTTGGTCTTAATTTTTGTTATATCTGCAAGTAAATGTTCTCTTTCAACTTTTCTAACCCTTTTCGCATCTTTGATGATATTTATTTCTTCTCCTATAATTTCGCTTATAATATCAACAATTTGTTTCACTGAATACTCCTTACCAGTTCCAACATTATATTTGCCGCTGTTTCCATGCTTTAAAAGAACAATTAAGGCTTCACAAACATCATCAACGTGAATATAATCTCTTTTTGGTGTTAAATTTCCTAATTTGAGTTCCCTTTTCCCATCATTTATTTGTTTGAATATTTCGGGGATTACATGAAGATTTGGATCATTTGGACCGTAAACATTGAATAATCTGGCAATTATTGCCTCTTCAGAATATAACCTTACTAAATCTTCACAAATGAGCTTAGTCTTTCCATAAATGTCAATTGGACCATACAAATCTTCAGTTAATGGTCTGTTTAAAGGTGGATAAACTGCTGCAGATGAAGAGAATAAAAACATTTTTGCTTTAGATGCCTTAAGAACATTCCTTGTCCCCATAACATTCACATCGAAGGTTTCTTCTGGATTCGCATTGCAATAAGGTATATAATGGACTGCAGCAAGATGTACAACAATATCTGGTTCAAACTCAGCCATGACACTATCCAAGTTCCTTGAACGAATATCCATTTTTTTAAAGAGAGCACCTTCAGGAATAAATTCTTCATTCCCAACAGAAAGGTTGTCTAATACCAAAACTTCAGATCCTTCATTTAAAAGACGTTGGACTAAGTGAGAACCTATAAAGCCTGCCCCGCCAGTTACGACAACTTTTTTACCTTTTAAATTCATTTATAATGACTCCTTGTAAATTTTTTCTATTTTGTTAACGATAATATTCCAATCATGTTTCTTTGCAAATTCCAGAGCGTTTCTTTTGAGATTTGAAAGATCATTTTCAAGCAAATTACTAATTCTATCTGCGATTTCTTCAGGAGATAAATCAACAATAAACCCATTATAGCCCTCTTTAACCACGCCCGTACCAGCATTTTTTTCATGTCTAACTATAATCGCGGGTAAACCACAAGAATTGGCCTCTAGAATAGTGTTTGGAAAACCTTCTCTCGTAGATGGTAAAACAAATATTTTCGAAGATTTCATGTAAGAATAAACTTCTTCGTCCTTTTCTATAAATCCAAAAAACTTAACATTATTAGATATATCAAGTTTTTTACTTAATCCTATGAGATGTTCTTTTTCAGGGCCGTTGCCAATTATTCCACATTTAATATCTGGAATTCTGTTTTTCAATAATGCTATGGCCTTTAGTAGAACATCCACGTTCTTGTGCGAAATTAATCTACCCACATAAACTATATCGAGATTTTCATCTTTTGGAGCTACTTTTCTGATCTTGTGGAAATCCACACCATTAGGCACGACTTTTATAAGGTTCTCAGGCATCCCTAAATATTTTATCATATCATTTTTAATTCTTTCAGAAATGGCGATTGGAATATGTGGAATCTTAGAAACGAATTTTTCAACGAGTAAACCGAATAAGCCTTTTTTCCCAAAATATTCAAACCAATAATCATCCCAGATCTCATACCATGTTATAAAAAAACTTGCCTTCTTATTTAAGGAATGTAATTTAGCAGAAAAACACGGGAAATATGGAGATTGTTGGCAATCTATTATATCTGCATCTCCTTTGAAACTTGTCAAAATCTTTAATCCGAAATATAATCCCTCATTGATAGATCTTTTACCATTTTTGTAAAGTTGAACCTTTTCACCCACTCCATGATAATATATACCGTCCTTTTGGATTTTATTTTTTCCTTCCCACCATTTAAGGCAGAAAAAATGAACTTCATGACCTCGCATAGCAAGCCTTTTCCCAATCTCATAAATTCTTTTTTCAGCACCACCTTTAACCCAAGGATATGCACAATCAT
This sequence comes from Methanothermobacter tenebrarum, assembly GCF_003264935.1. Classification (NCBI taxonomy): domain Archaea; kingdom Methanobacteriati; phylum Methanobacteriota; class Methanobacteria; order Methanobacteriales; family Methanobacteriaceae; genus Methanothermobacter; species Methanothermobacter tenebrarum. The sequence continues at coordinate 198,627 of NZ_QLOE01000001.1, read as the reverse complement.
AAATGAACGCTATTTTCATTCTATAGCACCCACTTTTCTTTTTTAGCATGTATTTTATGTGTCTCCAGCCGTCTTTGAATGAGTGGAGTTTAGCTTCTCCTCCTCATTTTCTGTGTGGTATGGGTATTTGTTTGATTCTTAGGTTTTTTTCTGTGGTGAATTCCCATCCCAAGCGCTTTAAATTTAATCTTTGGAGGGCTTCTCTTGTGATGGCTCTCATACCACAGTGAGTGTTTCTTGTCTTTGGATAGGACGTTAAGCATTTGAGAAGAGGTGGGGTTCCTATATATCTGTGGAGGGCTGGCATCGCATCAGCCTCCATCATACCATTCAGTCGGTCTTCTATTTCAAAATCGTATCCTTTGAGTATCTCCTTCATGAATTTTGGTGTCATCTCGAATGGGTAGGTGAAGTCAGCGTCTCCCATGATTATAATATTCTCTTGGGCTTCTTTGAATCCTCGCTGATAAGTGTTACCATAAACCCTCCTATCTTCCATGACAACCATTGAACCAGCCTTTTCAGCCTCTAAACTTATATTATCCTATGATGCGTTATCAAATGCGTATTCAACCTTAAAATCTCATTTCCTGGCACTTACAGGGATTGATTTTCCGGTTTCTCCACAAGACCCTCTTCATTAAGGGCTGGTATAACAATTGATATCAACATTAGCGAATATTCCCAGAGTTAATGGATAATCATTCCAGAATTATTATAGGTAAACTATTTGTGGAGTATATCTCTATATAAGTTTTTTTATTAAAGATTTTTTAAAAATTTCCATTCTCCTATGATGATTACTTGGACTTGGAATAAGAGCCTATAAGCTTCTTTGTTCTGCTGTAGCTGCACAAGTTGCCACAGCACCATCCTCAAAGTCTTCTTTGACTTGTTCGCGGTCTCCTCTATTGAAATCCATTATAAGTGTTGTTGCTATACTTGAGGCTTCTTCGAAATAATTTTTCGCCCATTTTATCCTGGGAGCAGATGCTTTTCCGAATACTATCTCACTTCCACATCCCTTTAAGTATTTTTAGCATGATATCCTTGTGATCTGGGTATTTGAAGGTGAAATTTTTTATGATAATACTTTCGCCAGACCAGCATAACCAATAATTACTTTTATAAAATTTTAAAGAGACTTCTCTTTAATAAAAATTATTGGAGGTTTGCTTATTATCGTTAGGAACCTAAGGGATTGTTTTTATAGTAGGGTATTGGATGGTACTCTGCTTTGTGAACTTTTGCATCCTCAACGTGAAGGTTTGAAGATGGGTTTTAGTTTGGCTCATGCTATTCTTGAACCTGGAGAAGCTTCGCTACCACATTGTCTAAAAGAATCTGTGGAAGTCTACTATATCCTCGAGGGCCAGGGCATAATGCATATTGATGATGAGAAGAGAAGTGTAGGCTCTGGTGATGCCATTTTCATCCCCCCAAGGAGTGTGCAGTATATCGAGAATATTGGTGATTCAAACCTTTCTTTTTTATGTATAGTGTCGCCTCCTTGGCGAAGAAAAGATGAAAAACTATTATGAGAAAACTGGCTGTGAATGTGAAGCTGCGGTTAAAACGTTGAAAGCCCCCCACCTTGGGATGGGATTTAATTGGAAATTATGTGATGGAATTTTTCTTTAATTTTTTTGATTTTTTCCTTTTCAACGGCTTTTAGGTTCAGATCGTCCACTACTTTTTGGAAGTCTTTCCATCTAATGTTAAGCCACCTTGAATATTTATGGAATATCTCTTTTTCGATTATGGCCATTCCTTTTAATTTGATTTTATGTTTTGGCAATTCTTTTCTGAGTCGCCATCTTGCATCCCTGTATGGTTGGATTTCGAGGATAGCTTCTTCCATTTTTTTATCTTCGAACATCATCTTGAGTAGAATTTCCAAGATTAAGTTTATCCTATCTGGGACTCCTACTGTATCCCCCATTAATGATATTTTCCTCCTTTTGACTTTTATTTTGTTTTCTTGGAGTTTTTCACCTATTCTTGGGGTGGTGCCTTTTTTGTCACCTGTTTTATCAACTATACCACCTATTATAAACGCCTTTGAAGTGAAATCCTCTGGTTTTATATCCCTCTTTGCCCACGGGTCTAGGAGTATCGCCTCTTTTATCCCATTTTCGGCTAAGAATTGGTGTGTAGGGCCTTTGAAGCTTGTTATCCTAGAAAGGGGGAAGTGCATGGAGGATTCAGCTTCTTTGTTGAGCCATGTTAGAACTAGTCGTTCACCCCAGAGATAATCTCTTATAAGCCCATAGGATTGGTTTAATTGGAGAGCAAGCTTCCTTTTCTCCTTGATTGTGTGTTCATCCCAATACATTAAATCTATTATAAAATAAGGGTGTTCATATTTTGAAATTTCTTCTATGATCTTCTCTTTTCCTATTATAATGTCATCATGGTCACTTGGAGAATAAGCGTAATAGCTAGAACCGGCAAGTTCGCCATCCAAATTCCAAGCCAGTTTCACGGGCTCATTTAATCTTATTATAGCCCCTCTCCCATCCAAGATTGAAACTGCCATCTCCTGGAATGGATCATTCCATCCAAGTCTACAGAGACTCCCAACCTTACCTATACCCTCCTTTTTTAACAATTCTTTGAATATCAGACTGAGCCTCTTCATATGGAAGACACCTCCCCAGGGGAAGATCATCCTATGAAAGGAAAAGAGGGGGGACCACCACACTATGGGGGGGTGGACTTTTATCAAAAAAGAAGAGTAAATATTTCCGAATTTTATGTTTCTTCTTTTTGAAGATATAATATGATGTATTATTATATTCTATTATTATGAGGATAGAAAATAATATAATTTTGGCAATGGATCTAACAGACCCGGCCGAGGCTCTTAGGGTGACAGGCCAAGTAATAGATTATATAGACACTGTTAAGATAGGTTATCCTCTCGTGCTTGCGGCTGGAATCGAATGCATACAAGAATTCAAGGAAGAATTACAATGTCAAGTCATAGCAGATTTCAAAGTTGCTGATATACCCGAAACAAACGAGAAAATCTGTAATATAACATTCAAGCATGGTGCAGATGCCATTATAGTACATGGTTTCACAGGCCCTGATAGTATAAAAGCTTGCATGGACGCAGCGAATAAAATAGGAGGGGAAATATTCCTCCTCACTGACATGTCCCATCCAGGATCAGGAAAGTTCATAGGGAAGGTATCAGAGGAGATAGCAAAAATCGGAGTACAACTGGGGGTGGAAAATTATGTGGCCCCAGCCACAAAAATTGAAAGCCTCAAGAGTATAAGGAGAATAGTAGGTGATGATGCGTTCATCATATCCCCTGGTGTAGGATTCCAGGGTGGCGAGGCCATTGAAACATTGAAATTTGCAGATGCCATCATAGTTGGGAGGACAATCTACCTTTCAAGGAATCCGAGAAAGACCATAAAAGACCTCATAGATATCCTATGAGATGTTTATCAAACCAACCTGTGAATTCATAGGATAATTCGAATAACAGGAAGAATATGAGAGAATACCATCCTATCCCGTGTATCCATGATATAAAATGTGGGATTATTGCAAGGACTAATATTCCCATTTTAAGGATTAAACGATACTCAAATATCCTAGAAAGATAACCTTTATCCTTGCATAGGTCATGTCCAACCTCGTCTATGAAAGCCCCGAGGACGCATACAATCAAGGTCACTGGTTCAAGGACTGGCAATCCCCCTAATAGGGCCACTAATAGGAAGAGGGCGCCCGCAAGGAAATGGTTTAAGTTATCAATCTTACCAGCTAATAGCGTGCCTATAAATATCCCAAAGAATATATATGGGGCATCAGAGCTTATAGTGACGAGTAATCCTACAGAGAAGCCGCAGAGGATACCTGCAGAGGCTCCTGCTATCTTAGCTGTGGTTTCATCGGCAAGATCATCAGCGAGCTTCATAAGAAAACCAGAAGCTAAGTATAATAACGGTTCCATCATATAGACACTTATTTTCCTCTTGTATGGGTGAGATTAAAGCGCGCCTGCTAGTATCAATGGGAACAATATTGTGGCATCCCCTATAACGGTTACTAGTTTAGAGTCTGCTTGGGCTTTCGCCCATGTTCTTGCCTCTTCTAATGGGGCGCCGCTGAGGCTTCCTGCCTCGCTCCTGTCCATGATTATCTGAATAGCCGCATCAACTCCTCCTCTAAGTATAGTTGATGCTAGAGTATAATGTTTTGGCACACCACCACCTAGTATTATGGCACCTATCCTTTCTGATTCAAATACTAGATCTGATAAGTGGTGCATATCAGCTACCGCATCTAAGCATAATTGGTTCTCCTGGGTGAACATCCAAAGTTGAAGTCCTATCATACTATCGATTATCCCAGGAGCATAAATAGGTATGTTATTATCGGTTGCATTCTTTATTATGGAATCCTCATCTTCTATGTGCTTTCCTATCTCATGGATAAATTCCCTTATGGAGAAAATGCGCCTAGTAGAAGTGATAGACTCTAAGATCTTTAATATTTTCTCCTCGAAGACTTCGAAATCTTCTGTTTTTGTGTAAATGTCCTTGATATGGCCTACTTTCACGTCTCCGGGTTGGAGGTCGTGGTAGTGTCCGCCGCCGAACGCTTCTAAAAGGTCATGGGTTAGGTTAGCCCCGCTTGTGATGAGTGCCTGGATTTTACCCTCCTTTAAAAGGTCTGATATGATATTTCGCATGCCACCCGCCACTAGCGGTCCTGCCATGCTAAGGAAGACGTTCATTTCATGGTCTTGGAACATTTCGGATAATAGTTTAGTGGCCTTGTATACTCTTCCTGCTCCGAGGACTCCTGCCCGGCCCATTTCATTGACTAGTTCTTTTACTTTCATTCCATTTTTTATTGTCATATGTTGGACTCTCATTGTCACCTTCCTACCTGTTTTTGAGGCCTGAGATCGCATCTAGTATGTCTGTGCGTGTCACTATCCCTATGGGCCTCTTTTTAGAATCTACTAGGATTAGGCGGCCTATGTTGTGTTTGTTCATGATCTCTATGGCATCTGATATTAGCACTGTCTTGTCGACTGTTACTATGCTGGTTGACATGATCTCTTTTACTTTGCATTGGTCTTTGCCTTCTGCTATTGCCCTGTTTATGTCGCTGAGGGTTAGCATGCCCACTATTTTGTTGTCTTCGGTTACTGGCGCTCCTTCGATGTTTTTCTCTGAGAGTATTTTCGCAACTTCTTTAAGGGTCATTTCTGGTTTTATTGTTACAAGGTCCTGGGTTGCCACTTCCATTACCGTCTTTTGTGGTATGCTCCTGATGCCAGTGGTGTCTAGTAGTATCATGTTGTCCATATCATCTCTTCCTACTATGATACCATCTACTACGAGTTTGTTTACTGGGGTTGGCCCTACTCTTATTCTATCTCCTAAGTCTAGGTTTTTTATGCTACCCACTACTTTTATGGCTGCTTCGCATTCTCCTGGGTGTGGTATGCTTGTGAATTCTATTTTTGAGACTGAGAGGTCTTCAACTTTTTTTCCGTTTTTGTAGATGGGTACTTGGGCTTCCATTTCTATGGGCGATATTTCTAAGTACTGGAATGCTTTTATTGTTGGCTTGTACCCGCCCCTGGGCCCTGGAACCCCCTTTACGAGGCCTAGGCTTCTTAGTGATTGCATCTGATTCCTTATGGTCCCTGGGTTTCTGTTCATTATTTCTGCTATTTCTTCGCCTTTAATAGATTTTCCATCAGATTTTTTGTAAAGGTTGATAAGGGTTTGGAGTATTTCCTTCTGGACGGCTGTTAACATCTGTAACACCTAAAGTCATATTTATTATGAATAATAATTATAATTATCCTTAATATAATCTTGGGGGAAGCTGTCTTAAATAGAAATGGGGGGTGTTTTTTTCATTGTTCAAAGAATTTGAATCGGAAAAAATTGCAGATAAGGCAATGGATGAACTTCTAAAAAACAGATATAACACAAGGTTATACTTTAAGGGATAAAAAATTATGCCTACAAGATTTAAAATATCATCTAAGATACTTAAAGGAAGCTTTAGACGCTTCAAGTCCACGATTATTTAATGACTATGTGATCTGGGCCGACATACTACTCAAGAGCATAGGACTGTCCAGAGAATGTTTAAAAGAATCCCTAAGAGTTCTAAAAGCATCTGCAGAGGATGTGATGGACCCCGGATCCTATGAAAAGATATCCTCTTATATCAACGGAGCCCTAGATCAACTAGAAAAAGAACATGTGCTTAAAAGTTTCATCTGATGAAAACCCCCTATAAAAAAAGAAGCTGAAGACTACCTAAAATTTTTACTCAATATAGACACAGAAAACGCTCGTAAACTGATAAAATCATTATTGAATGATGGTATAAAAATTTCTGACATTTACTTGAACATCTTCGAACCAGTACAATTAGGAGATCGGCCGCCTATGGCAGATGAACATGATAACAGCAGCCCATGAACATTATGCCTCTGTCACACAACCCGGGAAAATCGGCCTCGAAATGGACATAGAAAACAGAGAACTTGATGTGAAAATAGCAATGCCACTTGCACTCCATCATAAACGAACTTTTCACCAACGCAATAAAACATGCATTCCCATGTGACAGGAAAGGCACCATAAGAGTAGAATTCAAGGAAAAAGGATGGATTTTATTCTTTAAAGTTTTAGATGATGGAATAGGCTTGCCAGAAGATTTCAATTTAGATGAAAGCAAAACATTTGGACTTTCGATAGTCAATGCCCTTACAAAACAAATAAATGGTGAACTATCCTTACATTCAAATAATGGAACCACATTCAATATAAGATTCAAGGAGCAACAATAATGGTATCATTATGCTTACTTGCAGTCAGAGCCTTGATAAAAGACAATGGAAAAATTCTCATAATAAAAAGGTCCCCCTCTTGTAAGACTAATCCTCTTAAGTGGGAGTTGCCAGGTGGCAAGGTAAACCTTGGGGAACCTATAGAAGAAGCCCTCAAAAGGGAGGTTAAAGAGGAAACTGGATTAGATATAACTCCTAATGGGATCCTTGGGGTTGCAGAACAGGAATTAGGCATATTCAAGGCCATAAATATTATAATTGAGTGTTCTGCTAATGGTAGGCTGAGATTAAGTGGGGAACACGAAGCTTATGCTTGGGTGGAACCAGAGGATCTCAGATACTATGAACTTACAGACTGGTTCCAAAACTTCCTATCAAAACTTTAATCATCACCTTGTGTAAAATATTTCCTCTCCAACAATCTCTTAAAGACCGGGATTGTGAAAAATATCAGATTACTCCATGCATATATAAAAGGGGATAAGCTAATCGCTAAGATAGCGCATAAAGGTAAAACAAGAGTATTAGCCCTTATAAAATTTACCGTTCTCGCATCAACATCATCTAATAGGTTTTTCCTGACAGAATAATCCCAGTTAATATAATACAAAGATCCTGCCAATAATTGATTAACTTGAAATATCATATTAGCTGTAAAGTAACTGGCACCATACTCAGAGACCATCTCAGTAGAAAATGGTATCATAGCTATAAAAATCAAGGAGAAAATGTTTATAGTTACCAGGGTATGGTCGGTATGTTTGATAAAATTGAAATGTTGATGATTAACACGCCATAACCCCCCCAGTATCCAGAAAGAGAGAAAATAGCAGAAAAACTGCGGCCATAACACTCCAAGTTGCTGCTGGAATGCCGCTTCAGTCAAAAAATTGGATACCTTCGGAACATCAAGCGTCAAAACAAGCAGAGTCATTGAAATAGCGAATATACCATCCACAAGCGTTTCAATACGGCTAGTCTTCATCCACAAAATTACCACCAAACTATATACAATGGAGCCTGATAGAATTTTTTTGGGATACCATCCATAATATAAGTTACAGTGTGGGAGATGATAAACTATGAAAATCATACTAGGATTGCCAAAAGGTAGTTTAAATAATGTTAATCGTGGAAACACCTACCAAGTATTCGTAGATGCCGGATATGAGATCAGAGGCTACGAACCCGGGAAGGAAGAGAACGAGATCAGAATCTTGAACGACCCAGAGATAAAAGCCTATCTCACAAGGCCGCAGAGCGCCCCTGTAGAGTTAAACAGGGGGATGCTCGATATCGCGATAATAGGTGATGACTGGGTGCGTGAAGAATCCATAAATAACAAAGACAGCATGATAAAAAAGATAGGCAGCCTCGAATACGGTCAGACGCGCCTAATAGTCGCAGTACCCCAAGAAAAACCATACAATTCCCTACAAGAATTTTTCCTAGCCAATAAGGATCGTGAAACCCCAATATTATGTTTCACAGAATACCCCAACCTCGCAAGGGAATTCTTCATGAAAAACCCCGGCTACAAGGAGATATTCGGTGAAAGCACCCCAATGGTCCAAATAAGAGGTCTTAGAGATGGTGACAATGAAATGGTCCAAATAATAAACTCAGATGGGGCCACAGAAGTATATATTGCAAAGGGCGCTGATCTTATAGTGGATAATACACAGACCGGCACAAGCCTGAGGAAAGCCGGTTTAAAAATCATCGACACAATAATGGAATCCAGCGCAGGATTATACGCCGGGCCAACCTGTAAAGGAGAGAAACTTGAAAAAGCTGAGATGATATATCAGCAATTATTCGGGGCTATAAAAGCCCGAAATTACTTTGATGTTAAATTCAATATAAGGAATGAAAAACTAGAAGATGTTAAAGAATTCCTAATTGCTAAAAAGTACTGTTCACAGGAGCCGACAATAGTAAAGGGCATGAGATTCTCCCAAGTAAACGTCTTAATACCTAAGAATAAATTCCCAGAAATGCTAAGCGGCATTAAAAGCTTGGGAGCATCATCAATCGTAAGAGAGAAGGTCAAACAATATGTAGAGTGAACCATCACCATACTATAGAATGGCCTCCAATAAGTTTAACTGGTGGTTCACAGTTTCAACTTAATTTTCTGGATTTTGAGGTTTCCAATCCCCCATTGTAGAATCCATAACTTCATGGTATTTCAAAATTCAAATTTTGAACTATTAGAAACACCTAAGATGATAAAGTCCAAGGATGGTTAAGTTTTCTTGGCCACGCCATTTAAGGGTGGGAGGCCTTTTTTGCCGAAAGAAATAAAAGTGGCCTATAAACTTATAGGTAAAAGGAGAAAGATTTTAGGAGGCGCGTGTAAGGGATGAAATTTGAAGATTTGTTTAAGGAATGTCCACGTTGTGGTTGCAAGGATAAGATAGTTAAAAGGAAGATAATAGATGAGCATAAGGCCTTTGCTAGTCTTAGGGAGATTGTGTGTGAAAAGTGTGGATATGTTTTCCAGAAGGGATAGGGGGGATAACTTTTGGCCTTCCATGTGATGATAGTTCCTACTATGAATTGTCCTTCAAATTGTAGTTATTGTTGGGGTGTTGAGCGGGACTCTACTATAATGAGTATAGATATTATAAAAAAGATTGTCTCTTGGCTTAAGGGTTTCAGAATGGAGCCGGTGACTTTCACATTCCATGGGGGCGAACCTTTACTGGCGGGTTATGAGTTTTATAAGGAGGCTTTAGCTTTATTGAGCAGTGAATTGGCTATGTTGAATCCTGCGTTCGCTATACAGACAAATCTTTGGTTGATGGATGACAGATTGGCTGAACTTTTCGCCAAATATAACATCCCTATTGGTTCCAGTCTTGATGGCCCGGAGGAGATAAACGATTTTCAGAGGGGTGTGGGTTATTTTAAGAAGACGATGCGGGGATACAAGGTTGCTAGAAGGCATGGTTTAAGTGTGAGTTTTATTAGTACTTTCACTTCATATTCTATTAATTTTAAGGAGGAGGTTTTCAAGTTTTTCTTGGAGAATGGTTTGAATCTTAAATTGCATCCGGCTTTACCGTCTCTTAAAAGTGAAGATCCGAAGGAGTGGAGTATAAGTGCGAGGGAGTATGGTGAGCTTTTAGTTTATCTTCTTGATGAGTATTTGTCCCATTTTGGTGAGATTGAGATAAAGAATCTTGATCATTTTGCCAAGAGCATGTTTATGAGGCGTGGTGTTGTATGCACTCTTGCAGATTGTGTAGGTAATACTTTTGCTGTGGATCCGCATGGGGATATATATCCATGTTATCGTTTTGTGGAGATGAAGGATTATGTTATGGGTAATGTTGAGGATAATCCTAGTATGGATGATCTTGAGGAATCCGAGGCTTTGAAGAGGCTTAGGGGTTGGAGGAGGCTTGTTGATAGGGAGTGTTCTTCATGTGATTATTATCGTTTTTGCCTTGGTGGGTGTCCATATAATGCGATAAGTATTGATGATGATGGTAATATGGAGCTTGATGGTGTGGATCATCAGTGTGAGGCTTATAAGATGATATTTGGGGAGATGAGAAGGAGGGTTAACAGGGATTTTATGGTTCATGGGATTGAAGGTGGGGATAAGAGGGCGAGGATTATCGATTTAATGTTAAAGGAGCTTTAACTTCTAATTTATGCTTTTTTTAGTTTGTTTCCGTTGCAGTAGTATACTTCTGCTGGTATGTTGAATACTTTGAGTTGTAGTTTTATTGTCTCTGTGAGGTTTGGGGTTGTCACGATCCAGAATTTGGTGCCGTTGTTGTTAAATCCGAATCTTCTCCATTTTCTCATGTTCTGTGATAATCTGTTAGGGTCCCTGGTGATTTCTATGATAATGTCTTTGAAGTTTTTAACAGCGTAAACGTGTGGTTTGAATCCTTGTATTTTAGGTATTTTGTGCTTTTCATCGTATTTTACAGTGTAGCCTTCTCTTTGTAAGTGTTGGGTTAATGTTCTCATTATTTTGTCATTTTTTATTTTCATTTTTTTATCCCCACCCACCACAACAACTTTTTTGAACATTGTTTATAATCTTGGATCTTATAGTATAAATACTTATAGGTTATTATGGATTTAATACACAAAAGATATATATAGGTTTCTATCAATTGAAATTAGTGGTGATAGCATGGATGTGTTAGATGATGAAACCATAAAAATGAGATACATTGAACTAGTAAAAAAGGGTATAATAGAGGAGGACGAATGCGCATCCTATACAAAAAATATAGACCTTAAACCTTGCATGAGAAAAAAGGTAGAAGAATTTAAAGATTCTTTCATACCAGGCACCGTCCTGCTCAGTGAAAGGGCATCCTATCGTCTGAGGATAGGATACCCTATGGAGTAACTATATTGTAACGAATTTTCCTGCCTTTGTAATAGAATACTTTTCCAGGAGATGAGACTGCTTCACAAGTCCCATCTCTATAAGGTCGCTTAAATGCTTATAGGCCATGGCTCTTGATATTCCAACCTTTTTCGCGATTTCTATAGCGGTTAAATTTTCATCTTCTAAAACCTTTAAAATTTTAAGTTTTGAATCTGAAATATCAAGCCTAGGAATGGGTAACCTGACTGAGGTTTCCCTGAAACAAGTGAATATAGCGTCAACACCCTCCTTGAAGGCTGCAAATGCTAGAAGACCTCCAATATCATCACCATTATAAGCGACATAAACTTTACCATGCTTTTTAGCCCCTCTTATAACCTCAGAGATCTTATAACATGCTTTAAGAGGATCTTCTGTTTCTATTTTTATAAGACCTCCTTTAACAAATTTTTCAAGGGATAGGTCATCAAATTTTTCGCTCTGAACTAGTATTAAACCATCTATTTTATTTCTCATTGTAACATCGAAGAGGCATCGGCCCCTTAAATTTGTAATAAGAGTCTTCATATAATATCACCTTCCACTAATCTCATATATAATCATATCAATCTAATATAAATGTTGACCTTTCTATGATATGACTCTAATAGATGGGAATGTTTAAATAAAACCCATGAAAAATCAAAATATTAGACTCCCACAACAAAAAAAACTCCAAGGGGATAACTCATGAAAACAGAATTAGTAATCTCAGGAAATGACCTATCCACCCGGGAAATCAACAAAATGATAAAAGAAGGCCTAAAAGACAACACAAAAAAATTCATAATAGAAAACGACAAAAAACTCGACTCACTCGTCGTAGGAATACGAGAAGAGGCAAAATTCATACTAAAAGGAGAATTCGGCGATTTCATAGGAGCGCTCAACGACGGGGCCAAGATAAAAGTCATGGGAAACACAGGAAGATACCTAGGAGACAACATGACAGCAGGCGAAATAATAGTTGAAGGATCAGCCAAAGATGGTGTCGGATTCGGAACATACAACGGCACAATAGTAGTCCACGGAGACGCGGGCAACGGAGTCGGACAACTAAACAAAGGAGGAACAATCATCATAGACGGGGACATAAAAGACCTCGCAGGATTATACATGCTAAGCGGGGACATAATAGTAACAGGAGACGCTGGAAAAGACACAGGAGACTGGATAATCGGAGGCAACATCTACGTAGCAGGGGACTTCGAAACAGGAACCAACGCCAAAGTAAGCAAAGTAGAAAAAGAAGACATACTAAAACTTTCAAAACTCTTCTACGATTATGGGATAAAAGCCGAAGTAGAAGAATTCAAAAAAATACAACGCAAAAAACTCCGCCCATTCTACGGCTAAAGAGGTGACTTAAATGGTTCAAATACTCCTAACAGACCCTGAAAAATGTGACGGATGCAACGAATGTATAGAAGCATGCGAAAAAATTACAGGTCACGCTTCAATCTTCCTAAATGAACTGGAAGACGGATACCATGCTATCGTATGCCAACAATGCGTCGACCCAGCCTGTGCAAGAGGATGCTTCAGAGACGCCATAAGAAAAGAACACGGTATAGTTAAAATAGAACAAGAATCATGCATAGGCTGCAAACTCTGCATGCTAATGTGCCCAATAGGTGCCATAACATACTCAGACGACGGCATGATAAAATGCGACCAAAGCTGCATAGAAAAACCAGGAGACACACCAGCATGCGTAGCAGCATGCGAAAAAGGATGCCTAGAAGCAGTCGACGTGAGAGAAGTTGTAAGTGACATACAAAAAGGATTCGAACTAAAAACCGCAACATCATCAAGTTCACTAACACCATCATCACCATCATCAGACCTTGCAGCAGCCACCCAGGGACTATGCGTATTCTGCGGAACATGCGAAGTAGTATGCCCAGTAGACGCCATAAAAGTCGTGGATAACCACCCAGAAATCGACAAGAAGAAATGTATAATGTGCGGATCATGCCTAGCAGCCTGCCCAGTCCTCTTACCAAGCGGCGCTGGGAGCATATGGGATCCAAGGACAATAGCAAACATAAGATACACATCCAAAGCAGGTAAATACGTCCTAAGAGGCTTTGGAACTGAAAGAAGGCTGCCAAACTTCGACGACATACTAATAGTACCGGCACAAGCATCAATAGCACCAGTAGACAAATACAGGGAGCCATGCAACACCCAAGTAACCCTTGGAACAAGATATGCAGAAGAACCCCTCACATTGCAAACACCAGTACTCATTGCAGGGATGTCATTCGGAGCCCTTAGCAGAGAAAGCAAACTAGCACTGGCCAAAGGGTCAACAATCGTAGGATCCTGCGCCAATACAGGTGAAGGCGGCATGCTACCAGAAGAAAGAGAACTAGCAGACAAACTCATAGTACAATACTCATCAGGAAGATTCGGAGTCTCATCAGAATACTTAAATGTTGGAGATGCAATAGAAGTGAAGATAGGCCAAGGAGCCAAACCAGGAATGGGAGGACACCTACTAGCAGAAAAAGTAAGCCCAGAAGTCGCCAAAATCAGGGGCATACCAGAAGGCACAGACGCCCTAAGCCCCGCAAGATTCTTGGACGCAACAGACAAAGAGGACCTGGCAAAACACATCGAACTCCTCAGAGAAGTCACAGACTGGAGAGTGCCTATCATAGTCAAATTCGGCCCTGGAAGAGTATATGAGGATGTTAGGATAGCGGCAGAGGCAGGAGCAGATATAATAGCCGTAGATGGTATGGAAGGCGGTACAGGAGCGGCTCCAGAAGTCGTGATAGAACATACAGGTATACCCACACTCTCAGCACTAGTACAGGCAGTGAAAAGCCTAGAAGACATGGGCCTAAAGGATGAGATAGACCTTATAATAACTGGTGGTATAAGAAGTGGTGCAGATGTTGCAAAGGCAATGGCAATGGGAGCAGACGCAGTATACATAGGGACGGGTGCAATGATAGCAATGGGATGCCGAGCTTGCAGAATGTGCTACACAGGAAAATGTCCAGTAGGGGTTGCGACACAAGACCCAGAACTGAGAAAAAGGTTAGATGTTGACATCGCAGCAAGAAAAGTCGCAAATTACATAAAGGCCATGACAGAAGAAACCAAGATGCTAGCCCAACTCGCAGGACATGACGACATAAGACAATTCAACCCAGACGACCTACGCGCACTGGACACGAACACAGCGACAATAACCGGACTAAAACTAATAAACGAATAAAAACCACTCATAGGCTATCAGGGGGCGATAAATGGAACCACACTCTTATTTTTTTCTTATTTTATAGAATAGATATGCTATACCAGCAAGGCCAAAGGTGAATAGTGATAAAATCCCCAATATTAGGGCTTTGATTATCATAGGGGGCCTGCAGTGTACCCTATGTACTTTTATGGTGTTTTTAACAATCTTTTGGTGTTGGCTTTTTTTAGATGGAATGGATGGTGCAGATTTCACTTCTAGATCATTCGCATGGACTATAATAGTCCTTTTCATGCTCTTTCTCCAATCCGGTCTCATCGCTTTTCATCCCCAACCTGTATTATGATATGGTAGGTTAAATTATTTAAGTGATTCGAAACATTACCCCAAGGGGAGACCTTAAAACATGTGATGGGGGGGTTGAAATGTACAATTTTCCAGCGCACTTTTTTTGAATTAATATTGTATGAATTTTATCATCTGGATGAGGTCTTGGGCACTTTCTATTTTCGCCTTTAAATCTAGGTTTATGTAGGCTTTTCTTCCTGCACTATAACTTGATGATAGTATGATCTGGTTGCCTATAATCTGGTAGCCGTCGACTGGGGTGTGCCCGACTATCATAGCATTACATTCAACTCTCTTTAAGAATTCATCTATATCATCTTCCAGGTAGGATCCGTAACGGTTCCATAACATCTCATATACTGCTGGGCTCTGGTAGCCGTTCTCTTTTATGTTTATCATATCATCTATGCCTTTTATGTGCCTTGATGGGCCGGCGTGGCTTATGAATACTTTATTTTCTGTTTTAACAGCGAAGGGCAATTCTTTGAAGAATCTTTTATAGGATTCTAGTTTTTCCATCCAATGGTCCCCGAATTTTTCATTTAATAGTCTCTCGAATGATAGGCTCTGGTTTATACCACCCTTAAAGACATCTATGCCCGTGATATGCGACCACTCATGGTTTCCAAGGAGGAGATAAAAATTCTTATAGCGGCGATAATATACCCTCAAAGTTTCTAGGATTTCTACCGATCCGTCCTCATATCCCATGGAGTGTATGAAGTCTCCGGTGAAGACAATAGGACACCCTCTATTATAGTCTTCTTCCCAGATTTTAAGATAAGTTTTAAAGTCTCTAAGATTGCCATGGAGATCTGTGACAACAAGTAGATTTTCACTTCCACCAACTTCTATGAGACCACCCCTATACATATGCATCAAAGATTATTATGGTGGTGTAACCACTATTATATGATGAGGTCTTATGAGAATTTCCCATATTTCAGTAAGTGATAAGATAACATTGCTAGTATACGGGTGCAATTTCAAGTGCAAATATTGTTTTTTCAAACCACAAGATTGCACAAAACTTACAACAAAATGCCTATATGATATCCTCTCCAAGATAGGAAGGGTATACAATCTCTCTAGGATTACAATAGCCGGCGGAGAACCAACACTCCAGGAGGATCTCCCAAGTTTGACAAAACTCCTAGATGGAAACTTCTATAGTATATTATCCACTAACGGCTCATACTTACTTGAGAAAATAGACAAATTGAAAGTCAACGAGGTTCATGTGAACCTCAAGGCCTTGGATGATAAAAAACATAAGATTCTCACTTCTCAATCAAATAAGAGAGTCCTTGAAGCCATAGAATATCTTGGAGAAAACAAGGGAGACCTTAATTTTAAGGTGGAAATTTCAACCGTACTCATACCAGGCATAATAGGAGTATCTGAGATTGGGAAGATCGCAAAATTCATTGGAAGATGGGATCTACCATATCATATAATAGCCCATGTACCCAGCAAGTTGAATATGCCAAGACCATCAAAAGGCATAATAGAGGCCGTGAAGAATATCAGCAAAAAATACTTATCAAATGTTTCAACATCACTAGAATATAGAAGGCATAGAAAAGGAAAAAAGATACTCATCCAAAAAAAAGTTTAATAATAAATTTATTAACAGATAACATCATGGGGGTATTAGATTTGGATTCAAGGATTCTTTCAGTCATGGTATTATGTGTGTTATTGTTGGGCGTATTTGCAGTTGCAGCAGAAAACGAGACAAACCAAACTTCAAACAAGTCCAATACTACAAATAACACCACAGTACAACCACTTTCGGTGTGGTCATCTGTTAGTGTAACCCCATCTACTTTAGATCTTGGAACGGTACCCCCTGATGGCATAGAAAGAAGCTACCAAAACGCTGCAACCGTAACTGTCACATACATTTTGGCGTTTAATGATCATCTTTATGTAAGGGCAACCGGCGATCTTATAGGTGCCAATGGTTCAATCCCCTTATCAAATCTTAAATTCAGCACATCAAATGTCCCCAAGAGATCATTCACAACAACAAATTATATTATAGCAAACTATAGCGGCCTTTTGGGAACTCTTACGGTCCCTATGAATTTCTATATTACTGTACCATCTTACACTGACCCTGAAACATATTCTGTGACCATAATCTATACTGCAACATGAAAATTCCTTATTTTTTTGGGGGGTTTTTTGGACGTCCTTTGGGGGAGGGTTGAGTATTTCCTCTTTTTTAGGATCTCTATGACCATTCAATTTTTTTGTGGACCCGCCAACTTATCGTGACAATAGTCACAAACTTTTTTATGTTTGGTCTCAATCTTCACATAAACCAAAAACTTTAAATATACCCTATGAAAAAATCGTTTTATAATTAAGACTATATTGGGATTGTCGTTAGGTGATATAATATGAAGGAAAAAATCGGAGGATTAATAGCGTTACTGTTGGCTTTGATGTTCGCAGTCGCATTAGGAGCATATGACACATCATCAGCAGCCACGGCAAACCAGAATGTAACCGTATCAGTAGCAGAGTCCATATCAATAGCTGTTGACAGTCCAGTGGACTTTGGTAATCAGAGTGCAGGTGGTACTTACGAGAGCCCAAGTTACAATATAAGGAACACTGGTAATGTTAAAATAGACCTTTATGTCCAGACAAATGACACAGACTTTAGACCAACCACTCCAAACACAGAGGACACAATACCAATAGCTGGTAATTATAAGATATGGAGTAATGTTACCGGAAGCTTCGAACAACTTTCAACAAGTCTTTTAAAGATATATGATAACATGCCTAAGGCTAGTCAGGGTTCAGGAACACCATTTACATGGACCACAAAGCAAGAGCTTACAATACCATCATTTACAGAAGATGGAACCTATGTTATAACCTTGATCTACACTGCCGTGAAACACAACAGACCACCATAGATCTGATCCAATTCGCATTTTTTAGCAAAAACTTTTTTTATTCTACCTTATTTATTATGACCAAATTTAGTCAACTGTAGGGGGGAGAGTCTCAGATGAAGTTCAAGATTTTTGTGGCAACTTTAATGTTCATATTCTTCCTAGGGTCACTATATCCAATTATTGCAACTGGCCTATGGGCTTCGCCGGCGGAATTCCGCTACGACCTCAAACCAGGTGGGACAGTAACCGGTGAAGTTACAGTGAAAAATATCGGTAATGAAACTGTCAATGTTACCGTTGAAAAAAAGAGGCTTCTTATGGACAGCATACACCTCGTATATTCTGATAAAGGTATTGCAAATTGGATAACAATCAATGGTAACACAACATTCACTTTAAAACCTGGAGAATCCAGGAAGATAACATTCACTGTAAAAGCACCATCTAAGATAAATTATTCAGATGCTGTAGGCGCACTTGTTATAAGGGGTCTTCCCGTGGTGGAGAATGTTACAGGTGGAACGCAAATCACCCATGGAGTCGAACTTGTAGTACCCATAAGAGTGGGACTCCCAGGGCCTATCATAGAATCCCTACAACTCATTGACCATAAGGCACCTATTATACTTCTGAGTTTTATTCCAGGAGAGTTTGTCTATGAGCTCAAGAATAATGGTACCGTTCAGGCAAACATGACAGGTTCAATAGACATTAAAGGTTTGACCAGTCATAGTATTCCTATAGAAGGCGTGGTATACCCTGAAGATAATTATACTCTCGTTGAAAGGTGGACCCCTGGATGGACAGACCTTGGCTTATACAAGGTAGATACAACAATAAAATATGGTAGGTTCCAGGCAATCAAGACAATAAATACCACTGATACTGTCGTAGTTATACCAGTATGGCTTATAATCCTCATCATAATAGGATTAGTCATTTGGATGTTGCGTAGGAGGGGTGTGGAAGCACCTATAAAGATAAAAATCGAAAGAAAATAATTTTTCAAAATTCTATCTTTTTTATTCTTTCCATTGCCTCTTTGGTGTTTTTTCGCGTGTTGAATGCTGTTAATCTAAAATATCCTTCGCCGCTTGGCCCGAAGCCCGTGCCTGGTGTGCCTACTACCTGGGCTTCTTCTAGTAGTTTGTCGAAGAATTGCCATGAACTCATATTGGGTGTTTTGATCCAAATGTATGGCGCATTGACCCCACCATAATATTCTAGGCCAGTATCCTTTAGGTTTTCTCTGATTATCCTAGCATTTTCCATGTAGTATTTTATTGATTTTTTGATTTCTTTTTGTCCTTCTTTGGTGTAGGTTGCTGCTGCCGCCACTTGTACTGGATAGGATACGCCATTGAATTTTGTGGTTTGTCTTCTGTTCCATAACCTATTTAGTGGGTGTTTTCTTCCTTGGCTGTCTTCTGCTTCTAGTTCTTCTGGTACTATGGTGTAGGCGCATCTTGTACCTGTGAAGCCTGCTGTCTTTGAGAAGCTCCTGAATTCTATCGCAACTTCCAGGGCCCCTTCTATTTCGTAGATGCTGTGTGGTATATTCTTTTCTTGTATGTAGGCTTCGTATGCTCCGTCGAATAGTATTATGCTATTGTTGTCCCTTGCATAGTCAACCCATTCTTTCAGTTGGTCTTTTGTTAGGCTCGTCCCTGTTGGATTGTTTGGGTAGCAGAGGTAGATCAGGTCTGCTTTTTCTTCTGGTAGGGGTGGTTGGAAGTTGTTTTCTGCCGTGCATGGTAGGTATATGATCCCATTGTATTGGCCTTTTTTGTCTTGTGGTCCTCCCCGGCCTGCCATTACATTACTCTCAACGTATACTGGGTATACTGGGTCTGTTATGGCGACTTTGTTGTCTTTGCTGAATATTTCTTGGATGTTTGCTGTGTCGCATTTTGCACCATCACTTATGAATACCTCTTGTAGTGTTAGTTTGACCCCTCTTGGTTTGTAGTCGTTTTCTATTATCGCTTCTCTGAGGAATGGGTAGCCTTGTTCTGGGCCGTATCCTTTGAATGTTTCCTTGTGGGCCATTTCATCCACTGCATTGTGGAATGCTTCTATGACGGCTTTTGGTAGTGGTCTTGTAACGTCTCCTATGCCCATGCTTATTATATTGGCCTTTGGGTTTTCTTTTCGGTATTCTTCTATTTTCTGGTTGATTTCGGAGAATAGGTAGCTTTCTTCGAGGTGTAGGTAATTTTCGTTGATTAGCGTCAAATTTTTTATCCTCCTTTATTTATTTGTGGGTGTAATAGAATGTGGTTTTTTTGTTTGTTTTATCTACTCTTGCGAATCCAAATCTTTCAAGTTGTACTATTTGGTCGATTTTGAGGCTTTTTGCGGCTGGTTCAAGGAGGCCTTCTACAATTTTTGTGTTTGGCATTATTACATTGGCTGGTATGTTTTCGTCCATTGGCACCCAGTGTATTATTTTTGCATTGTGTTTTCTCGCTTCTTCTAGGCTCATGCTGTGATATTCTAGGCTGTTGTTTTTTATTTTGACGTTGACCGCATCTACGAGTCTTAGTATTTTCGCTTTTTTGAGGTCGTCTTTTTGGATGTAGACTCTGCCGTTGAATGGTATTTTCCTTTGGCCCCTTTCTGGGTGGTCTGGGTGTAATGGTCTTTCTATTGTACCTTTTAAGTGTTCTGGGAGGTTTTTGATTTTGAATGGTTGGGGTTCTGCTACGAAGAAGTATCTGTTTGCTATCTCTTCTAGTATGTTTTTGTTTAGGCCGTAGATTTTTTTCCAGGTTAGGGTTGAGTCTGCTATTTTCGCGCCGATTTCTATCATGGCTTCTCTTATGGCCTGTGCTTGTATTCCTCGCCTTTTTATGGCTCTTATTGTTCCGAGTCTGGGGTCGTCCCATCCTTTGTATTTTCCTTTTTGTATTCCTTCTTTTGTTTTGGATGTGCTGAGTTGTATGTTTTCCATGTGTAGTCGGCCGTAGTGTATGAATGTTGGCGGCTTCCATCCTAGGTGTTTGTAGAGGTATTCTTGTTTTTCTGTGTTTGTTATGTGGTCTTTTCCTCTGAGTACGTGTGTTATTCCTAGTAGGTGGTCGTCTATTGTTACTGCGAAGTTCATTGTGGGGTATATGCGATATTTTTTTCCTGTGCGTGGGTGTGGTTCATCTACTATACGGAGGGCTACCCAGTCTCTTATGGCCGGGTTTTTGTGTTTGAGGTCTGTTTTCACTCTGAGGACTGCTTTGCCTTCTGGCATTTTTTGCATTTTCTCCCAGCGTTTGAGGTTTTCCTTTGTTGGGAGGTTTCTGCATGGGCATGGCTTGGATTGGTCTTTTAGTTTTTTGAATTCTGTTGGTTTGCATGTGCAGATGTATCCTCCACCTTTTTCTAGTAGTTTTGTCGCGTGTTTGTAATAGGTGGGTATTCTGTCGCTTTGTATTATGAGTTGGTCCCATTTTATTCCTAGCCATTTTAGGTCTTCTTGTATCATCTTGTAGGCTTTGGGGTCTACTCTTCTGGGGTCTGTGTCTTCCATGCGGAGTATTAGTTTGCCTTTGTATTTTTTGGCGTATTCGTGGTTTAGTATCGCGGCTCTTGCATGTCCTATGTGGAGGGGCCCGCTTGGATTTGGGGCGAATCTTAGAATGACCTTTTCTTGGATGTTGGGTAGTGGTGGTAGTTTTTTCTTTTTTTCGGCTTCCTTTTTTTCTTTTAGTTTTATTCCTAGTTTTTTTAGTTCTTTTTTTTGTTCTTTGGGGGTTAGCTTGTTGACTTTTTCTACTATATTTTTTGTTTTTTGGAGGACTTTTTGGGGTTTTTTTCTGAATTGTGGTTCGTTGCTCATGATCGCCCCTATAACTGCCTTTTCCATGGCCTTGCCTTTGTGTTTGACCGCGTTTATTAGGGCGTATTTGTATATTATCTTTTCTAGGTTCATTGTTTCCCCTAATGTTTTCTTTCGATTATGAAGTCTGCTATTTCTTGTAGGAGTTTTTTCGCTTGTGATTCTTCTAGTACTTTGAGTTTTTCTTTAGCTCTTTTGGTGTATTCTTTGGCTAGTCTGTGGGCATATTCTATTGTTTCATATTTTTTGAAGATTTCTATGGCTTCGTTGACGCCTTCTTGGCTTTTGGCTTCTAATATTCTTATCAGTTTTTCCCTGTCCTGTTCTGAAGCCTTTTCCAGGGTTTTAACTGTGAGTATTGTCATTTTTCCTTCTGCTATGTCGCTTCCTATTGGTTTTCCCAAGGTTTTTTCGTCACCTGCTATGTCTAGGTAGTCGTCATGGATTTGGAATGCTAATCCTATTAGTTTCCCATATTCTCCCAGTGCTTCGATTTCCTCGTGTGTGCCCCCACCCATTATAGCCCCTGATCTTGTAGCGGCTGATATGAGTGCTGCTGTCTTTTTGTAGATCATCTCAAGGTATTCTTCTTCTTTGATGTTGAAGTTTTCTTCAAAGCTTATGTCTAGTGCTTGTCCTTCACATATTTTCACGCAGGAATCTATGATGATTGATATTGCATTCTTAACACGCTTGTATGAAGTTTCATCGATTCTAGTCTTTAATGTGCTTTCGAAGGCCTTGGAGAATAGTATGTCACCTGCGAGTATTGCCATGGATTCTCCCCAGAGTACGTGAACTGATGGTTGGCCTCTTCTCATTTCGTCTTTGTCCATGATATCATCATGTATTAATGAGAATGTGTGTATTAGCTCGATAGCTGTTGCAACATTCATAGCATCCTCCATTTCACCACCTACTGCCTGGCAACTGAGGAGGGCTAATGTTGGCCTGATCTTTTTACCCCCGGCACTTATAAGGTGCATTGACGCCTCATATAGGCTCCTTGGTGTTATATCAGCTAATATTTCCTCTAGTCTTGGGTTTATGAGCTTGGAGTATTCTCCAAGTGTTTCCATTAAATCCAAATCAGATCCCTCCATTGAAGACTTGGGCTTGTCCATTCCTTAATATGTGGATGTCGTTACCTAACCTGTAACCTTCTTCTTCTGCGAGTTCAGCGTATGCTGATAACATGTAAATGTCCCCGTGGGCTGGGATTACATGGACTGGGTTGAGCATCCTAAGGAAGTCCCTGTGATCCTCTTTACCAGCATGCCCTGATACGTGAGCATTTGTATAGATCCTAGCCCCATTTGATGTGAGTCTTTTCTCCATGAGGTTGCGGTTTGCTATATTCATTGGATTGGGTAT
Organism: Methanothermobacter tenebrarum; assembly: GCF_003264935.1. Classification (NCBI taxonomy): domain Archaea; kingdom Methanobacteriati; phylum Methanobacteriota; class Methanobacteria; order Methanobacteriales; family Methanobacteriaceae; genus Methanothermobacter; species Methanothermobacter tenebrarum. The sequence continues at coordinate 175,692 of NZ_QLOE01000001.1, read as the reverse complement.
GACAGGCGCAGATATGATGATGTTGTCTCCTTGCTTTACATTAAATTGCGTTTTACCATTGGCTATCCTAGGCAGCAGAGCGTCTGGTTCGCCCTGGTGTCCTGTTGTCACGAGCAGATAATCTTCTCTTTTGGCCTCGGCCCTTGCGAGGGCCCTGTTAACTGATTTGGGACTTCCGAATATGCTCGCATTTTCTGGTAATTTCAGGATTCCCATGGATTCTGCTAGACTGCAATATCTTTCCATTGACCTTCCAAGTAGAAGTATTTGCCGGTTGCTTTTTTTTGCTATGTCACTTATGGCTTGTATACGCTCGATGTGTGATGAAAATGTGGTTACTATCATGGCGGATTTTTCTTCGAGTGGTCTTTTCATTATATCCTCGAGTAGTATCCTCGCAACCTTCTCAGATGGTGTTTTAACCTCCTCTGAGTCAGCTACTCTCGTAGTTTCCACTATTAATGCCAGCACTCCTTTACGTCCTAGTTCCTTTAGGCGATGGTAATCTGGGGGTGGTGATATTATCTGGTGGTCGTCGAATTTGAAATCTAGACCATATACTATTATACCCTCTGGTGTGTGTAGGGCTGCTATGACTGACTGGGGTATGCTATGTGTAACATTTATAAATTCTAGTGTCATCTCAGGTGATAGTTGACATTTTTCACCAGCATTTAGAACCTCTAACCTATTGGGTACGTTGAATTTTCTCTCTGATTTTATTATGCGTTCTATTAGCGCTATAGTGTAGGGTGTTCCTATTATAGGTGCATTGTAGCGGTGGGCTAGTTTCGCCACCCCTCCGATGTGGTCTAAGTGGCCGTGTGTAAATACTATTGCCCTTACTTTCCCGTTAACTTCTCTCATGAGCGTGTCATCTGGTATGACACCCCTTTCGATGAGGTCTAGGCTGTGCATCCTTGCAATGTCGGTATCTTCATGTACATGTACCCTGTCAAGGTGTATTCCCATGTCGAATATTACTACGTCGTCGTTTATTTTGACTGCTGACATGTTTTTTCCCACTTCTTCGTAGCCTCCGATGGCGATGATCTCAACGGTCACTGTCGTTGCCTCCTTGCATATTTTGACGTGTTAAAGCCCCTTTCATGTAACCATGTTCTTGTTTCGCCTTTTATCACGATTGGGGCTTTTTTAAGTTCTTCTATGTTCTGAGCGCCCACTAGGTACATTGCCACTTTCAGGGACTCATTGAACCTCCTTATTACACTGATAACTTCCCTGTAGCCCCTCTGAGCTTCCTTAAGTACTGGTAAGGCTATCCCAACAGCGTCAGCCCCTAATGCTATGGCCTTAGCAGCGTCTAATCCACTTCTTATCCCTCCTGATGCTATCACTGGTATTTTAACCGTCTCCGCAACCTCCACTGTGCTCACAGCTGTTGGTATGCCCCAATCCCAGTATAATCTCCCAAGATGCTTTTCTTCGGCCCTGTATGTTTCAACAGCAGCCCAGCTAGTCCCTCCAGCCCCTGCAATGTCTATGGCCGCCACACCTATCTCTTCTAATTTAAGGGCATCCTCTGCACATATACCAGCACCTGTTTCTTTTACGATTACTGGCACTTTTATATTCTCCACTATCCCTTTGATGGAGTCTACCAATCCACTGGAGTTTATGTCACCTCCTGGTTGTATGGACTCCTGTAGGGGGTTTAAGTGGATTGCCAGGGCGTCTGCATCTATCATCTCGACTGCAGCCTCTGCATATTCTACTTGGGGCGCTCCGATATTCCCTATTAATAATGTTGATGGTGCCTCTTCCCTAGCAATAGTATAAGTGGCCTTGAGTGAGGGATCTTCTATACCCGCTCTTTGGCTTCCAACCCCTAATCCTATACCCAATTTTTCAGCCGCCTTTGCAAGCGCCCTATTTATATTAAAGGCCGCGGGATGACCTCCTGTTATAGCTGTTATCATTATGGGTGATTTTAATTCTTTCCCGAATAGTTTTATGCTCAAGTCGATCTCTTCAGAATTAACTTGGGTTAATGCGCGGTGTACAAGTTCAACATCCTTGAATCCTGTATCCTTTCTGTATTCTACATCATAATGTGTGCATAAAAGTATGTGTTCCAATTTTCTATCTGAAATCATCATATATCCCCATCTATAATTGTCTTTTTAAGCTTTTGGCCTAAAAGGGCCTTTTTAATATTCCCTGGTTTCTTTGCATTAATTATCTCCGAATTCACCCCTTTCTCAGCCAATAGTAAGAGTTCTTTTATCTTTCCCAGCATGGCCCCTGTAACGTCCTCTGATTTTCCTGGCTGATATTTAATATCCTTAAGAGATTTTATCCGTTCTAAAAGTTTGGCGTCTGGATACTTTTTAGGGTCTTTGTCGAATACTCCATCGACGTCTGTTCCAAGTATAACCTTTTCAGGTTTTAGTGTTTCCCCGAGGTATTTTATGATCTGGTCGCCTGAAAGTACAGACATTTTCAAGTTTTCGTCTGTATCGAGCACTACATCACCATAGGTTACTGGTATGAAGCCCCTTTCAAGGTATGAGATTATTATCCTAGGATCTGCATGTTTTATCCTCCCATTATATGCTAATATGAAAGATGATGGTTGTATTGAAACAACTGGGATATCCTCCTTCCTTAATGCGTCGCATACATGAATATTTAAAATTTTAACCCATCTTTGTATTATTGAGAATCCCATCATCTTCCTCTGCAATTCTTCAAGGCTTGTTGGGGCTCCGATCCTATACTTTTTCGCCAGGGGGTGGCCGAAGGATCCTGCACCATGGACTATTATAAGAGAAGATGGTAGGGAATCCGATATCTCCCCGGCAATCCTTTTAAGGTTTTCATGGTCTAAGGTGGGTTCTGGGGCCTCTTTTTTTGTTATGACGCTTCCACCCAATTTTAATATGATCAATTCGCACACCTGCCCCCTTCTTAGCATGTTTGGAAAAAACACCTAGTGATGGACTATATGGGAGATTGGGCCCACTCTAAGTGGTGTTCTAAGTTAAATTTAGTGTTCTATGATCACTCCCTTTTTTGAAGGGTCTGCTTTCATGGCATTATATCCTTTTCTTTTTAGGGTTTCTATGATTTTTCTTGTCCTATTGGGTGAGTATGCTATTATACTCCCGCCGCCGCCTGCTCCTGTTATTTTGGAGCCTAGTGCCCCTGCTTCTCTACTAGTGTATATCATATCTGATAGGCTGCGGGTGTTGACACCTATCGCGTCTAATAGGCCCTGGTTTATGTTCATTAGTTCTCCAAGGCATTCTTTATCATTGGTTTCCAGTGCTTTTTTTGCCTTTTTTGTGGTGTGTGCTATGGCGTCCATGATATGGTTTATAATGGTAGGGTGGCGTTCCATCCGTTCTTTCACGAGTTTAACCATCTTGGCAGTATCTTCTGATTGGGTGTATCCTATAACTAGGGAGTCTTTAAGGTCTCCTTTGATTTGGTCTATTTTTTTCTCCTCGTTGAGGTATATTAGGCCTCCGTGTGTTGATATGGATGTGTCTAGTGGACTTGCAGCACCTTGAACTTCTAATTCGACCTTGTGGGCTCTTTTGGCGATTGAAGGTAGTGTGGTTTTTCTTTTGTGGTATTTGTCGAGTGCTGCTATTGTGGCGACTGTAACTGCGGCTGATGAGCCTAAACCAGCCCCTATGGGTATTTCGATTTCAAGTTTTATTTTGATGGGCTTGGAATCATGATAAAACTCCAGAGCCTTGAGGATATAATTTAGGATGCCTATTTCGCCCTTCTTTAATTTTAATCCGGTTTCTGGGCTGATTATGGCTTCGAGGCCGATATTATCAGATTTTATACTAGTATAATCTTTATGGGATTCTTTGATGGTTATGGTGGCTCTCTTGTTTATTGCGAGTGCTATGGCTGGTTTATCATAAACTACGGCATGTTCCCCGAATAGGATGGCTTTACCCGGTGCAGAGGCCATTGAATCCATTAGAACCACCGGAAGGTTGTCCCCTTGGGTTATTCGAGGATGACTGATGCGTATCCCACAACTGATGAGCTGTCACCTGTTATATCACCACTGGTTGCGTATTTTAGGAGTTTGCCCCGGGTAGCTCCAAGTCCCTTGGCTGCGATGATGGAAGCCGCTACTGGACCATAACCACACATGCTAACATTGTACTGGTAAATCCGTTCATACATCCTATCCTCATCTAATGCTAATATGGCTTCAAGGACTTTCTGGTCTTTCTTGTATGCGGCCTCGGCTGGTTCATAGTGTGTGAAATCTGTACTTGCTATGATCAGAACATCCTTTCCAGAACTTGCATCTGTTATCGCATTTCCTATTTCTTTTGCTGTTTCAAGGTCTTGCATCCACATGCAAATGGGTACTATCTTAAAGTTTTGATTGAAATATTGTAGGAATGGTAGGTGGACTTCGCAACTATGCTCCCCTATGTGAGCTGATTCGTCCATATCTATTATCCCAGAGGCTTCTAGGAGTTCCTGTGCAAGGTTTTCATCGATTTTAACAGGGCCTAGTGGTGTTATCCATTCCCCTTTTGACATCATGGATATGCCTGAGCCCATACCTGTATGGTTTGGACATAATATTATGAAGGTTTCAGGGAAGCCATCGGCTGCAACCTCATGGTAGGTGTGGGCTGCCACTGGCCCTGAATACATGTAACCTGCATGGGGTGCTATGACAGCTTTTAGTCTCCTTTTATCCCCTATTTTTGGTATTTTTCCCGGGCCTAGTTTATGGTGGAAGCACCATTCTATCCTTTTTCTTAGGGCGCTTTCTTCGGCTTCATAAAATGTTCCTGCTACTGCAGGGTTTCTTTTCATAAGATCACATCATATCTTTACTTCGAATTCTGTTGGGGGAACATCAAGGTCCTCGTCTTCTTTTAGTATGCCTTTTTCTCTGAGGAATTGTCTTGTGAGCAGCCAGTAGACTAATGCTAGGGCTTTTCTACCTTTGTTGTTCACTGGTATGGCAATGTCCACGTTCCCTAGTAAGTTTTCGGTATCGCATAGGGCGACTACTGGTATGTTCACTTGTTTTGCTTCTATTATGGCTTGTGAGTCTGCTCTTGGGTCTGTTGCGACGAGTACCTTGGGTTCTATGAATTTTGGGAAGTTCGGGTTTGTTAAAGTCCCTGGGATGAATCTGCCTGGGATTGTTTTCGCCCCGGTTATTTCCCCGAACTTTTTCACGGGTTTTTGCCCGTATTGTCTTGTTGATACTGCGAGTATGTCATCTGGTTCGTATTTTGCCAAGAATTTTGCGGCTGCTATGATCCTGTCATTTGTTTTCCTAATATCTAATACGTATAGGCCGTCTGATCTTACACGGTAAATGTATTTTTCCATGTCGACTGTTTTTTGTTGTGTGCCGATATGTAGGCCTGCTGCTAGGTATTTGTCCAATGGGATTAGGAGTTCTGCCAAGTATATCACCTCTCTGGTAGTTTCGCCATCCTAGCGTAGGGTATTTCTTCTTGGATTCTTATGAGTTCGTTTAGTTTGGCTATTCTTTCACCGCCTATGGCCCCGGTTTTTATTATTGGGGCTGAGAATGCTACTGCTAGGTGTGCTATGGTTTCGTCTGTTGTTTCTCCTGATCTGTGAGACACTACGGGGATGTAATTGTTTTCTTTTGCTAGTTTTACTGTTTTGTATGTGTCTGTTAGCGTGCCTATCTGGTTTGGTTTTATGATTATGGCGTTTGCGGCGCCTATTTCGATTCCTTTTTTGAGTATTTCACTGTTTGTTACGAAGATGTCGTCTCCGCAAATTATGCACTTGTCGCCAATTTCTTTTGTTAGTTGTGCGAATCCTTGGAAGTCTGATTCGTGTAGTGGATCTTCTATGAAGAACATCTTATAGGTTTTTATTAGTTCTTTGACGAATTCTATTTGTTCGCCTGTGTCGCGTTTTATGTTTTCTTGCTTGTAAATGTATTTTTCTTCTTTGGAGTTCCAGAGTTCGGTGGCTGCGAAATCGAGTGATGGTCTTATTTCGACACCTGTTTCGTCTCCTATTTCTTCACAGGCTCTTGCTTGTATTTCTAGGGCCTCATAATTGGATATTTTAGGGGCCCATCCTCCTTCGTCGCCTTTACCCCCTGTGAATTCAGGGTCTTTGGCTTGTATTAGTTCTCGTATCCTTGCGTGGACCTTTGAGTTTGCGAATACGGCTTCTTGGATACTTTCAGCACCCTTTGGGATTACTAGGAATTCTTGGATGTCTGGGGCGTGTTTTCCGGCGTGTGCTCCCCCATTTATCATGTTCCCTAGTGGGTATGGTATGCTTGTTGCGAAATTACCCCCAAGGAACTTATACAATGGTAGGTTGTATGATGATGCGGCTGCCTTGGCTGCTGCCATTGAAACCGCCACTGTGGTATTCCCACCAATATTGGATAGGTTTTCTGTCCCGTCTATCTCTTTTAGTATGAGGTCTATGTCTTCAAGGTATTCGGCGTCCATTCCTATCAATTCAGATGATATGACATCCTCTAGTTCGCTTATTACCTTGTCGACTCCGCCTTCTGGGAATGCTACAACTTCTCTGGTTCCTGTGCTGGCGCCGCTGGGTGCTGCTGCACGTCCGAAACCATTCCATGTTATAACATCTACTTCTATTGTAGGGTTTCCCCTACTGTCTAATATTTTTCTTACCCTAACATCTTCAATAACAGTCTCCACATGAACACCTCTTTTTCATGGAAAAACTCTAAAAAATGGGTAGAAATAGTGGTTGATTTTTTTAGAGTTCTTTTTATTTTCTAACAGCTAATGGTATAACGCTTTTTTTAAGTTCGAGGGTGGCTATGTCAATGGGGTCTTTGCTCTCTGGGATATCTACTAATGGTTTAGCCCCCATTGCCAGTTGAAGAGCCCTCGCCCCTATCAACCTGGCCTTTTCAAATCGGGTCATTTTACTCATCTATTTTTCCCTCCTATGAGATATGTGGAATGGGGGGGTTTTTTGATGGGACCGCCGAGATTTGAACTCGGGTCTCCAGCGTTCCAGTGGATCTTTTTTTATCCATCCCCGGGCTGGGAGGATGGACCAGGCTACCCTACGGTCCCCCTCAAATCTTTGATCTACCATGTGTCGACATGTGAAATTAACATGCGCCTGCAACAGTATCTTTTTAATCCCAAATCATCGAGCACTTCCTTTGGGCTTTCACCATCTTTTACTCTTTCATGGTATTCATTAAAATATGCGGATATTGGTTTTCCGCAACTGAAACATCTTATGGGGATCATCTTCTCCTCCTTTAATCTAATTAGTTTTAGGAAAATATATAAGTTTATCGATAGCTCTTTTGTCTTCGAGCCCTAGCCCCTCTGCCACCATATTTTTTGGGCTCTGAGCGTCTTGGGTCTCCGACGAGCATGGTACGGTCATATTGTGAGAATTTTTCCTTAAGTTCCATGTCATTGGTCCATTGTATAAGGCCCCTTGCTATGGCCATCCTGGCGGCTTCTGCTTGTCCCATGATACCCCCGCCTCTTACATTCACTTTTATGTCTATGTTTTTTGTGATTTCTTCACCGGCTAATTTTAGGGGTTCTAATATTTTGAGGCGGGCGAGTTCGGGCTGGTATAATTCTACTGGTGTTTTGTTGATCCTCACTCTACCTTTACCCTCATAGAATGTTGCCCTTGCAATGGCTGTTTTCCTTTTTCCACTTGTATGTACTATCTTTTTCATTATAGCCACTCCAAATCTTTCTTTTTAAAATTTGGCGCCTAGTAGCCTTGATATTTCACCTAATTTCACTCCTTTGCGGATGGGTGATCTTTTAGCTTCTGGTATCTGGGTTAACTCCGCATCCTTGTATTCTCTTGGAACGCCTACATAGGCTCTTAGGCGTTTAAAGGCTTCTCTGCCCTTCGCCTTCTTGTATGGTAGCATTCCCCTTACTGTTCGCCTGAATATGTCATCGGGTCTCCTGGGATACTTGGGGCCCATCCTTCTAGGGTTTGATATGCTTGATCTATCTATTCTCTGTTTGTATTTTTTGTGGGCCCATTCTTTTGATCCTGTGATGATTATTTTGTCTGTGTTGAGGACTACTACTTTTTCGCCTTGGAGTAATTTTTTGCTCACAATACTTGCGAGTCTTCCTAGGATATGTCCTTCGCCATTGATGATCATGATGGTAACCCCTTTATACTATTATTTTTATATTGGAGCCTTTTGGGTTTTCTTCTAATATTTCTTCTATTGTGAGGTGTTGGCCTTTCGCCTCTCTTATTTTATCCTTTGCTGTTTTTGAAAATTTCCATGCTGCTATTTTAACCTTGTGGTCTAGTCTGCCTGTTCCCAGTACTTTACCTGGGACTATTATTGTATCGTTCTCGGTTGTGTGCCTGTTTATTCTTGATATGTTAACTTCTGCCATTTGTCTTGTGGGTTTTTCCAATCTCTTGGCGATGTCTTTCCATATTGCCACATTTTCTTGTGATGATTTCCTTTTAAGGGTGCGTATAAGTTTGATGAGGTTGGGGTTTGTCTTTGTAATCTTTTTCGCCACTTTATAATCCTCCTTAAACTGCTTTTGTTATGTTGTCTGCCTTTTCCATTAGGATGTCACATGCCCTTTTTAGGACTTCTTCTGGTGGTATTGAACCGTCTGTTTCTATTTTGAAGATGAATGATCCTTCTTTGTATCCCACTTTTATGGCTCCTCTGTCACATGCTCTCATACAAGTTTTACACATTGTGCAATCTTCAATGTTAACTACCTTGGGTTTTTCGGGTCCTTCTTCTAGGATCCCCTTGGGGCATGCTTTTACGCATTCATAGCATTGTTCGCATTCTTCTCCTATGGTTATCATTGGATAGTATTTGTATGCGCATGCTGTGGTGGGCTTCCATTTGGCATGTTCCATTCCAATGCCAAGTTGTGCTATGGCCTCTAATTCTATCTCTTCATCCTCTCTAAGTTTTAGGATTGGTATGGTGTCATATACTGGTACTATTTTTTCATCTTCTGATACTAGATCCTTTGAGTAGACGATTCCTGGGCCTTTCTTTTTTAATGTTAGGGATACGCTGCATCTTGGACAGTAGTCTTCGCAGTCGCATTCACTTGGCATTAGGATACCGTTTATCGCTTCTTTATCCGATTTTAGCGGGATTAGACCGAGTCTGTGTGCTACGATCTCATCGAACATGGATGAGTCATTTTTTATTATGTTAACGTATTCTATTGCTATTTTGGGAACTTCTGTCATGCTGGTTCTTCTTATAGCATTGACAAATGATGTGTCAGCATCCTTTATAATAAGGGTTATTTCATTCTCTGATTTTTCTTTCATGTTTATATCCATTTTAGACCCTTCTCCCTCTCCTGCCTCCAGGTCTCCCTGTACCATCATGTGGTATTGGCGTGACATCCTCTATTTTACCTATTTTTAAACCTGCACGGGCTAGGGCTCTTATAGCCGCCTGTGCACCGGGTCCGGGCGTCCTTGGCCCGTTTCCTCCAGGTGCCCTGACCTTTATGTGTAATCCTGTGATGCCTTTTTCTTTGGCGTCCTCAGCTGCCCTGGTGGCTGCTTCCATTGCAGCGAATGGTGAAGCTTCTTGTCTGTCAGCCCTCACAACTCTTCCACCAGACCATTGTGTCACGGTCTCGGCCCCTGTAATATCTGTTATTGTGATTATCGTGTTGTTGAATGATGAGTAGATGTGGGCTATACCCCATTTTTCTTTTCCTTTAGCCTTGGCCATTCTACTGCCCCCCTATTCTGTATCTTCAGCCTTGGATTCTACCTGTTCTTTCATTGGTGATAATGGATAGAATCCTATCTTATCCTCTTCACCTTTTTTTACTAGGTAGCCTGGGGCGTTGACTTTACCACCATCCAAGGCTATGTGTCCATGTACTATCATCTGTCTTGCTTGTCTTATTGTTCTTGCAAGTCCTTTTTCATATACCATGGTTTGTAGTCTGCGTTTAAGCACGTCTTCGATTGTTAAATTAAGAACATCTTCTAGTTTAGCATCATCTGATAGTATACCCATCCTTTTAAGGTGTCCTAGGAGTTGTTCCCTCTCATTTCTTGTCTGTTCTTCTGGGAGGCCTAGGAGATGCCTTGCATCCCTCCTATATCTTCTAATCATTGTCTCGGCCTTCCATATCTCTTTTTTGTTCTTTAACCCGTATTTTGTGAGTAGTCTGTTTTCTTCTTTTATTCTTTCAGCATTCCATGGATGGGGTGGAGTGTCATACTTTTTACGGGGTTTTCTTGGGTGTCCCATATTATATCTCCCCTTTTATTTTCTCTTCCTTCTTCTAACACCTACAGATTGTCCTTTTCTGAAGGTTGATTTTGTCCTCTGGCCCCTTACTGGGAGGCCTAGTTCGTGTCTTATACCCCTGTAGCTTCTTATCTTTTTCAGACGGTTCAAGTCTTCTCTGAGGCTCATTTCAAGATCTGCCTCGATTAGGTGTTTGTCTTCGCCTGTTTCATAATCTTGGCGGCGATTCATCATCCAATCAGGGATATTATATTCTTCAGGCTTTTTAAGCGCTTCCTCTAACCTTGTTATCTCATCCTCTGACAAATATCCTATCCTTTTCTGGCCGTCAAATCCAAGGACGCTTACTATAGCCTTGGCGAAGGCCTTACCAACGCCTTTAATATCTGTGAGTGCATGTTCTATTGTCTTATTACCATCTAAGTCCTTTCTGGCTATACGTACTATGTGTTTGAATTCTTCTTCCATCTGTTTAACCTCCGAGGGTGTGAGAATGAATCCACAAGCCTCCCTATATGGTGTCAATCTTATTCCCGAAGTAGTGATAATGGGTAAAACTTGGGATTATGATCTTTTTTTGCGTTAAATCGACGCCGGGACTGGGATTTGAACCCAGGAGGAGCAGAGCTCCACAAGATCTCCAATCTTGCGCCTTACCTGGCTAGGCTATCCCGGCATCTATAATGAGATTAATCAAGGGGGATCTTATACTATTATCATAGGCCTTAGATTCTATTTAAGTTTTACCCCATACCCTAGGGTATGTTCCTCGTTCCATAAAAACTTTCTGGGTGTCTACTACAATACCCTTTTCAGCATCTAGGATCTGGAGGGATGAGCACAAGCTTTCACCGGCAGCTACGAGCTCGTCCTTGAGTGTCATTAGTACTACTGTGTCGCCCCTTTCTATGTTATCATCTAATCCTATGATGCCACTTACTGCAAGGTTTGCACCATGGCATATTGCGTCCACTGCACTGTCCCTGATAACTATCCTTGGGAGGTGTCTGACTGCGAATTCCATTGGTTGTATGCATTTTCTCAAGAATTTTTCTTCACCATCCTCTATCCAGAAGTGGTATGCGTCGGTTAGATCATGGAGTGTTATGAGGGTCTTATCTTCGGTGAATGGTCCAACTTTTGTACGTCTTAATTCGAGCATGTGTGCTCCTGTCCCAAGGGCTTCCCCAATGTCATGGCAATATTTCCTTATATATGTCCCGGCTTCGCATCCGATCCTAAATAGCACATCCTTCCCGTCTACTTCTAGGATATTGGCATAGTATATTCTCCTAACTCTTAATTGGCGTTTCACGGCTGCTTTCATTGGGGGTGTCTGGAATATTTTGCCCTGGAATTCCTCGAAAACCCTTTCAAGTTCCGCCATTTTAACGGGCTTGTGCAGTCTCATGATGCAAACATATTCCTTATCGGCTTCTAGGAGTAATTGGAGCACCCTGGTGGCCTTTTCAATGCCTATGGGTAGTATCCCAGTGACTTTGGGGTCTAGTGTCCCTCCGTGTCCAACTTTTTTCACGTTGAGTAGTCTGCGGATCCATGAGTCTACTTGATGTGAAGTGGGACCTGGGGGTTTATCAAGGTTGATAACCCCCTTTTTTATGTGTTCTTGTATGGGCCTCTTATCTGGTGGGCAACCATATGCTGGGTCTGTTTCTGCTTTGCTTTTGATTAGGAACTTTGCCATGGGGCGCCCCGGTAATCCTATTGTTTTTCGAGTTGTTTTTTAATCTCTTCTATGTTGTCTGATTTTATTTCTATCTTTTTTTCTGTGGGCTCCAAATGTTTTATGTTGCATCTTCTATTTTTTACGTTGACTCCCACGACTTCCACGAAGTTTTTATCGATTATATCTAATATTACGCATTCTTCTCCTGCTTCTCTCCCTGCGGTTTTGATGCATATTCTTCCCACTTCTATTGCTGTCATTTGATCACCTCGATAATTTTTATTATTATGTTTGTGATTTCTTCGGGTTTGAAATGGGCGCTGTTTAGTATTATGTCATAGACTTGCAAGTCTTCTATGTCGATCCCGTGAATTTCCTTGTATCTTTTGGCTTCGCTTTCTTCCCTCCTCTTTATCTCGTTCTCGACCTTCTTGAGTGGTTTTGATTCCCTTTTACTTATCCTATATGCTCTGACATTAAATGGTGCTATTATGAGTATTTTTAGATCAGCTTCGACAAAATAGGCTGAGAGTCTCCCTTCCACTATTAGGTTCTCCTTACTCTTGGCTATCTCTGCTTGTCTCTTATCTATCTCCTTGTCTATTTCATGGTCTTCTTCTGCTAATCTGCTGAATTCTAGGATGTCCATCCCCCTTTCAGCTGCCATTTGCCTGAAAACGTCACCTGCTGATATGAATGGTATCCCTAGTTTAGTTGAGAGCATTCTTGTAATTGTTGTTGTACCAGCGCCTGGGAGACCGCTGATGGTTATTATCATGACCTTGCCTCTTCCTTAAAAACTTTTCTCATACACTCTGAACAGTAATAACCACCATAGGGTCTGTTAGGTCTTCTCTTTGACTTTGATAATTTTCTTATCTGGTATGGTCTTCCACGTGGGACTCCATGGAGTGGTTTACCACATCCTGCACATACATGTTTTGAGGGTTTCTTCCTCTTGTAGTGTATGACTGTCCTGCCACCTGGAGTCCTCTTGAATGTTCTCTTATATGATCTGGATCTGTATCTTAATTCTGGCATGAGTGTTCCTCCATCACATTCCTTTAAGTCCCATGAATTTCCTGAATAGCTGGGACATTGCAAATGAACATAGTATATACCAGCCTAGCCATCCTATGGCATATGCTGGTGAACCAGCCGGCATCTTATAGAACATGTGCCATATTGGCACGAGGAGCACGTAATATGCTACCTGTGGGAGTATGATTGTGGCCTTTGAAATATAAGGGTGTTGGGCCATCCAATAGAATACTAGGATTATGGGTAGGAAGGTTACTATCATGGGCTTGAATGACATTGTCATCATTTCCCTTTGCTTGTCCATGAACTCCATTTGCTTCTCTTGTAGTTCCTCGAGGGCTTTAACATCACTGGATTTCCTGGCCTCCATAACCTCTTGTTGGAATTCTTGCATTTCACGTCTAAGTTTTTGTAACCTTTCCTGGTCTACGAGTAGCTTGTTTGCTAATGTTATTATGAAAGCTACTATGGTGGCTATAATAAATATTGTGAGTATGGGATTCTTTGGATTAGGGTCTAATGCTAGGAATGGGCCGAATATAATGTCTAATCCCTTGTATATTAGGTCTAGTACCATTTTATTCCTCTTTATAGTATATTTTTCATTTCTTGGACTGCATTTTCTAGTCTGTTGTTATGGTTTTCGATTATTTTTACTGTTGCTCCTGTTAGTGTGGCGTAGGCTATTGCTGCTGCTCTGTTCATCTGTTGGTGCAAGTCTATTTCTTTGAGCATTTCTATGTCTCTTGTCCTTGTCTCGTCTGAGATTCTTCTCATGAAGATCTCTTCTGGGTCTGCTTCGATAAGTACAAACATGTCTGGTTGTAGTTCCTCTAGGACCCATTGTGGTAGTCCTGGTAGAAAACCAGTTGGTGTTTTTATTGTGCAGTGGGTGTCAACGATTATATTAGTTTCCTTGGATCTTTCTCTTATACTTTTCGCAGCCGCCTTTTGTATCTTCTTCTGTTTTTCTGGTGAAAGTTTCCTCAGCTGATCCCTGTCCTCTACCAGACCCTCTGATTTGGCTATTTCAAGCATCACATCCCCATAGTTCACGTTTATATAATCTAGGTCTTCTAGTGCATGTTTGAGTACTGTTGTACTCCCAGAACCTGGTATTCCTGCAACTACAACAACCTTCATATCCATCAAATCCTATCATTCCTTTTTTTATTCTCCAAGGAAGCGTCTGAGCATTGGATGCATGTCCATAAGTTGTTCTTGGGCTATCTCCTCATATAACCTGTAAACTATACCTACTGTTAAAAGCACACCTGTACCCCCACCTAGGGCCCCTGTTAGGTCAGCTATAAATGCTAGAAATCCTACGAAAGCCCCTCCAAGTATGGTGAGTGGGGGTATATACCTTTTTAGTATTCTCTCAAATTGCCTCTTAGTACTTCTAAAACCAGGAACTTGTAAGCCCATCTGGTATAATTGTTTGGCAACCTCTCGAGGTCCGAGGCCGCTTATCTCGATCCACAACCATGCAAATAAGATGGAGAATCCTATGAATACTATAGCATAGAATACAACCTTCAAGGGATCTAGGTAGATGATATCAATAGATCTTGGGGGTGTTAGGAGGTATGCTAGGCCGTTTATGGCCTGTCCCCTTGAAACCTCCCCGAGTATTGGGTGTCCAAGTTTTTGGAATACGTTGGCCATTAATTGTACGTTTAATAGTAGGGCGCTTGTGAGTATAACTGGCATGTTACTAGCATATACGAATCTGAGGGGGTATTTGCCTATTGGACCGCGCCCCCAGCTTTTACCTCCACCCATAGTTAGGGGTATTTCAACCCTCATACTCTCTGCATAGACTACAATTAGGAATACAAAGATTAGGGCTAGTATGGGTATAATATAATATTGTAGATCAGGGGATTGGCCAGTTGCCAACAAGTATAAGAATCCTGGTATTCTGCCAGCTGGCACTCCTGGTTGTGCCGGTGAGGGAAGGGGGTTGAATGCTCCTACCATTATCTCCTGGGATACCCCTGCTGCTATGAATAGTCCAACTCCACTGCCGAAACCCCATTTAGAGACAACTTCATCTAGGAATATTATGAGTATACCGCCTATGCTCATCTGTAATATTAGTATACCTGTAAATGCTGGGGATAATGGTGCGAGAGCCCCTGTTAATACTAGTATGGCTGCTTCAAATACTGTGAAGATTATGGCTAGCAATTTTTGGGTTCCTTGGAAGAATGCCTTGTCCTCATGGCGTGATAGATCCAATTTTAGTAATTTTCCACCTACTAGCAATTGTAGTATGATTGATGCTGAGACTATGGGCCCTATACCTAATGTTAGGATTGAACCGAAGTTTCCTGCGATAACTGCCCTTAGTTGGGCGAATTGGTCCACTGCAGCGGGGCTTAGACCATAGAGGGGTATCTGGCCGAGGAAAAAGTATAATATTAGGATTATCCCGGTCCATTTGAGTTTTTCTTTGAATGCTTGTCTGTATTCAGGCCGTTTTACTTCGGGTATTATTGAGAATATGGGGTCTAGTTTTTCCCTCAAATTGGTTCAACTCCCGGGATTATATTGTTTCGGTTTTTCCTCCAGCCTCTTCTATCTTCTTTTCTGCTTTAGTTGAAAATTCATGGGCTTTAAGGTGTAATGGTTCTGTTATCTTACCCCGGCCCAGGACTTTCTCGTAGCCTATGCTGGTAACGTCTAGGATAATTATATTTTTTTCTTTTTTGGCTATTCCTTCCTTTATGAGTTCTGGTAGTTTCTCTTGGATTTCTCCAAGGTTTATTGTCTTCGGGTCTTTGAGGAGTTTCCTTGGACGTTTAAACCCTCTTTTGCCGAAGTGTTCTGGGTCGTATTTGACTATCCATGTCCAGTGGTGTTTGTGTCCGCCTGCTTGTCCTCTGCCTCCACGGTGGCCTGCTCCTCGTCTCTTCTTTGATGATCCTCCTCCGACTGTCCTGGAGCCTCTCATTTTTGTGATCTTTTTTCTTTTTCTGATCATTGTATCATACCCCGGTTTATATCATTCGTTGTATTAGTTCGTTTATTTTATCTCCTCTGTAGCCTAGGCTTCCACCTTCTTTGAATGATTTTTTCACGCTTTCATAACCTTTTCTGGGTGGGTGGAGTCTGAATACTGGTTTTATATCAAGGTCTTCGAGTTTGGTTTCTCCTTTGATTATGGCTTCTGCGAGTTCCTTGAATGTTGGATAGCCTTTATCTTTTATGTGTTCTTTTGTGATTTTTTTGTTACCTGGTAATCTGCCCCTTTTTTGTATCATTGATGCTAGTGTTTCCTTGTTTATTTCTCCCCATGTTATGTAATCTTTTGCTTTTTGTAGCATGCCTTTGTAGTCTGGTGTTTCCTGGACTAGTACTGCGTGGTTGATCCGGTGTAATCTTAACATTGTGAGGGTGTCCTTGATGTCTTTTCTCACGCCCACGGAGCCCCTCACTCTTATGACTGCGAACATTCTAGATCACCCTTTATGCTGTGGTGACTCCAAGTTTTTTGAGGTCTTTTTCTGTTGATTTTATCCTGCTTAGTTGTTTTAGGGCGTTGAATGTTGCCTTTGCAAAGTTTATTGTTGTTTGTGTCTGTCCTTTTGTCCTGGACCATATGTCTTCTATCCCTGCGAGTCTAAGTATTGTTTTTCCAACGTCTCCTATGGCGAGTCCTACTCCTCCTGGCGCTGGTAGGAGGGTGACTCTGACGCTTCCGCTTTTACCTGTGACTTTGAATGGTATGGTGTGTTCTTTGCCGCATGCGCATCCCCAGTCTCCACATCCTCTTCTAACCTTGATTATGTTGAATTTGGCATCGTCTACTGCTTTTCTTATGGCTGGTCCGACTTCTCTTGCTTTTCCTTGTCCTAGTCCCACGTAGCCGTCCTTGTTTCCAACTGCTACTATGACTCTGAAGTTTACTTTTCGTCCTGATTTGTGCATTCTCTGGACTAGGTTAACGTCTATGACTTCTTCTTCAAGGTCTGGGAGTAGTGCGTCTATTATTTCTAATTCCATTATGGGGAGCCCTTCTTCGAATATTTCATCTATGCTTGTGATTTCTCCTTCTTTCACCCTTTGTCCTAGGCTTGTTTTGGGCTCCCATTCTTCGATGTCAAAGTTCATGATATTACCTCATCTATCTTCTTTTTGATTTCTTCAAAGTGCTCTGGTAATCTTGTTGGGGAAAGTCCCCTTTCGAAGTATTTGGAGAACTTTTTTTTCGCCTCTGTTTCGTCTAATGATTTTGCATATTCTGCTATGTGTTCTCCTCTTATCCTTGATTCGTCTGGTAAGATGGACTCACTGTGAGGCACTTTTAAACCCGCGTCCACAGCCCCTTTAAGGGCTGCGAAGATCCTCGAACCCTTAACTGGTGGTCTTAGGCCTATGTCAAGGACTGCCTCTGTGATCCCCTCCTTTAGGGCTTTTTTGCCACATAGGTATCCTGTTAGGTAGGCTGCGCTTATGTTATTGGTGTTGGCTAGCCATCCGAGTTTTTGTAATTGTTTTGAGTGGGCTGAAATGAGTGTTTCATCCCCTATTTTACCAACTTTGGCTATCTGGGTTATAACATGATAGTTGGTTACTCTTACAATGAATCTTAATTTACCAGCATCTACTAACTTGTACCTTGCCTTGTAGTCTGTTTTCCCTTCTCTACGTCTCCTGAAGGGTAATCTGTATCTGGGCCCGTATGCCAAGTCTCATCGCCTCCTTATCTTAGCATGTCATGGTCTCTGGCATAGGTTTTCATATAGGATTTGCTCCTGAAAGCCCCGCCCTTAGCCATCTTGTAAAGTTTACGATATGTGGTCTTGTTTATCTGCCTTTTATCCCTCATTTTTTTAAGATCTTTCCTCAGGGCCCTTATGGTGCTTATCCACTCCCTCTTACGGGGTCTTCTAGCACCTTTAGCCCCTTTTATACTACCTTTTCCTTTCCTTCTACCCTTCTTTTTCTGCTCTTTTATCTTCTTAGACCTGTAACTGCTTATACCCCTTTTGGGTCGGGGTTTTATGGCCCCGTCTTTTATTAGTTGTTTTATGCTTTCTCTAGTTATTGCTGTTGAAACCTCGTCAACTCTTTCAGGGTCTATCCATACCCTGTTTATTCCTACTTTGAGTATTTCTGCAGCTAGTCTCTTTTGAGTGGTGAGATTCATGTTGGGTTTCCCTCCCTTAAACTTTTTATGGGGGGCTTTTTAGGGGTTCAGGATTTTAATGCCTAATTCTTTAGCCCTTTCTATGATTAGCTTCCTTTTCCTGGCTCCTACTGTGGATGCTATCCTGGCAGCCTCCCCTTCAGGGTCTAGTGATTCTATTTCCTCCAGGTTCCTGATGAGCACGTCCTTGTAACCTGAAGGGTGTAATCCTCTTTCCCTTTTGGGTTTCCTGTATCCTATGGATGGCATTGCAGGTTTTCCCTTTTCGTATCTTCTCATTTTACTGGTTTTGCCCTTGGGTTTTCTCCATTTTTCACCCAATTTTTTGTATCTTGCATACTCTTGTCTTTTGAATCTTTTTTTCATAGGATCACCCTTTACTTACAAGGTATATGCCATCCTGGAATACTCTTGGGTCTCTTCTTTTGATTTTTGTAGCCTGTTCTATGTTTGCCATTGTCTGTCCAACGTGTTCTTTGTCTATTCCGGTTATGTGGACTTCGTCACCTTTTACTTGTACTTTGGTGTCTCCTAGGATTTTTGCTTTGCGGGGGTGTCTTTCACCTAGGAAGTTTTCGATTATGACTTTGTCTCCTTGGACTTTGACTGTCATTGGGAAGTGTGCGTAGACTATTTTCATCTTGTAGGTGAATCCTCTGGTTACTCCTGTTATCATATTGTTTATGTGGGCTTTGATTGTTCCTAGCATGGCCTTGTCCCTTTTACGTGGGAATTTAACTTCTAGGATGATTTTGTCATCTTCTTTACCTATTTTTATGTTGTGTTGGTCGAATTCGCGGGATACTTCCCCTTTAGGCCCCTTTACTGTTATTTTATCGTTTATGGTGACCTCTACATTGTCTGGGATTGGGATTTCTTCCCGGATTATTGCTGCTACGGCCATTATTATCACCCTTTTTTTAGTAGACGTAGGCTAGTAGTCTGCCGCCTATCCCTTTTTCTTTGGCTTCTTTGTGGGTCATTATGCCCTGGGGTGTTGTGACTATGATTATTCCGAAGTCTCTGGCTGGCAAGTATCTTTTTTCGAATTTTTCGAATTCGTCTTTTTTGACGGCGTGTCTTGGTTTTATGACTCCGCAGTGGTTTATGTTACCCTCTAATTCTACTATGAATTTCCCGGCTCTGCCGTCGTCGACGTATTCGAATTCGCCTATGTATCCTTCTTTTTGCATTGTTCTTAGTACTTGTCCGATAAGTTTGGAGGCTGGTGATATTATACATTTGGTGTTTCCTCTAAGTTCGTTGTTTCTGATGTTTGTCAGTGCGTTGGCGAGTGGGTCCATTAGTGTCATCTTCTTCGCTCTCCTTTTTAGTTGTATTTTTTGAAGCCTATTTTTGGTGCGAGTTCTCTGAAGCATTGTCTGCATAACATTAACCCGTATCTTCTTACGATGGCTGAATGATCGCCACATCTTGAACATTTCCTTGATGCTTTCCCGTATTTTCTTGGCATGGATTATCACCCTATTATTTTGACATTGAATTTTTCTTTCATGAATTTGATTGCTTCTTCTCGTGTTACTCTATGTTTTCTTGGAACTTTCCTCTTCTGTATTCTGCGCCTGCTTATCCTGTATCCGGGTTTTTCGAATGTTATTGAAAGGTCCATCCCGAATATTCCAATGTCTGGATCGTATTTCATCCCTGGCATGTCTATGTGTTCTTCTATACCCATTGAGACGTTTCCTTGGTCGTCGAATTGGCTTGCTTTGAGTTTGTTGCCGATGCCATCTAGGAATTTCCTGATTATTTCTTCGGCTTTTTCTCCCCTTAGTGTTACTTTGCAGCCTATTGGTTGTTTTTTTCTTATGCCGAATTCTGGGTTTGTCACCTTTGATATTGTTTTAACTGGTTTTTGTCCTGTCATGGTTTCTAGTAGTTTCTCTGCTCTTGCTAGTCTTTCCCCTCCTTCTCCAACGCCTATGTTCAAGGTTGCCTTTGCTATTCTCACTTGTTCCATGGGGTTCATGTCATTATCCTCCTAGTTGTATGAGTGGTTCTTTTTCTCCGATGACGAATACGTAGTCTTTAAGTGTCATGAAACTTTTTTTATCTTGGGTTTCTATGATTACCGTGTTTGGCATTGATGATCTTGTAATTGTTATCTTTTTGATGGTTCCTATTTCCCCTGTGTGTTTACCGCCGGTAACTAGTCCAAGGTTACCCTCTTTGAAGCTTATTGAATCTATTATTTCCTGTTGTGGGATTTTGAGTTTTATAACATCCCCTACTTTGAAGTTTTCATCAACTGTATGGTTGCGTCCATCATGGAGGTTGAGTTGTGTCTTCCCACCCTTTAGTGTTGTTTTTTTGATGATTTTGCATAATTTGAAATTTTTATCCTCTTCTTTTATCGGTTGGAGTGTTAGGGCGCCTTTTTCGCCGAGTCCTACCCTGTAGGTTTCGCCTGTTTTTGGTATTTCCACAACATCCATGAAACCGACTGGGAACTTGTAATCTTTCCTTGGACGCCCATCTATGAAGATTTCTCCCCTGTTTATTATCTTCTTGGCTTCTTTGGAAGTGTCAGCCACCCTGAGGATATCTCTCACTATTATAAGTAATGGTAGGGAGTTCTCCATACTATGCGGTCCTGGTGATGGTTTAACTGTCCATTTACTTTCCTTTGGTGGTATTGGCCAGTGTCTAGGTGATTTGAAACGTTTAAGATGTTTTCTTGATCCCATTTTAGCCATTTTTTATCCCTTCCGTTCTAATGCTTTGACTCTTTTTTCATCTTCTAGGTTCAATTCTATTATCCGGAGGTTGGAGGGGTGTATTGGGAAGTATGCTGTGGTCCCATCTACTTTTTGGATGGTGGCACCCTCCACATAGACCTTATAGTTTTTGAGGTCTACTTTCTCTATTTTTCCTTGGTGTCCTTTGAAGTCTCCACGCATTACTTCTACTTTGTCTCCTTTTCTTACTGGTAATGATCTTCTATTGTATTCTTCTCGGAGTTCTTTACTCAAGGTTGCGCTCATTATCTTGTGACGAATGTGTAAAGGCGCGTTATGGAGGAATTTCCTCTGCTTCCTCGGCTGTTTTGATCTTGGCCTTCTCCTAGCCATTATTATCACCTATTATACTATTATGCTGGCTGCGCTGCCTATGCTAGGCCATCTTGTGGCCGCTTCTTTCGCTACGGGCCCTCTTATCTCCGAACCTTTCAGGCTCCCATCTGGGTTTACGATGACAGCGGCGTTATCCTCGAATTTGACCCTTAGCCCGTCTGGCCTTTTGTACTCTTTTTTTTGCCTTATTATGACCGCGTTTAGGACTTCTCTTCGCATGTCTGCGGTACCCTTTTTCACTGAGACCACTATCATGTCACCTACGCCAGCTGCTGGGAGCCTTCTTCGAACACCTTTGTAACCTTTAACTGCTATTATTTCAAGTTCTCGGGCTCCTGTGTTGTCTGCGCAGTGTAGTGTCGCGCCTACGGGCAGTGCCCTGGTGACATTTGCTGCTATGGCCTTCATATTATTTCTCTCCCTTCACTTCAACTACAACGAAACTTTTTGTTTTGCTTAGGGGTCTGCATTCTGCAATCTTTACCGTGTCCCCAATTTTAACGTCGATGCAGTCGGGTTTGTGGGCTTTGATCTTTGATCTTCTCTTCTCATATCTTTCATATTTTGGCAGGAACTGGTAGTAGCTTCTTTCTACCGTAACTGTCCTTTCTGCCTTGTCACTAGTTACTATACCTTCTAGTATTCTGCCCCTAACCTTTAGGTTACCATGGAATGGACAATTAGGATCGTTACATTTTGATTTTGGTTCTGGGACGTCGATGCCGATCATCTACTATCACCCATTAAATTTTTTTAAATTTCTTTTTTATCCGTTCTTCTGGACGGCCTACTATTATTCGCCCGTCTATTTCCACTACTTGGCCGTCTGGTAATTTGAAGTGGAATTTTGCCACGTTCTTGGGTATTATGATCTCTTTTCCATCTTTTAGTTCTATTTTGAGTGTGTTTTTTGTTTCGTCGATGACTTTGCCCTTGAGACCTTTGAAGTCTTTGTGTGGGCTTTCTGCTACTTTGACTTTTAGGCCTATGAGTTCATGTCTAAATACGTTTCTTGGTGTTATCATCTTATCTCTATGGTGTCTGGGGAGAAGCCTAATTCGACTAAAACTTTTTTGACCTTTTTTTTATGGTCTCCTTGTAATTCTATTCTACCTTCTTTGGCTGTTCCCCCACATGCGCATTTGGCTTTTAGCGTCTTTGTGAGATCTTTTATGTCTATTTCTTGTTCGTTGATGCCCTCGATTATTGTCATGATCTTCCCGAATCTCCTTCTCACTGTGTACACTTTTACTCTCTGTATTTCTCTCGCTATCTCTTCACAAACGCATAATTCCTTTGGAAGACCGCATACCTCGCAGATTTTCATTTATGTCTCCTTCTACTTTTCTTTCATTATCGTGAGAACTCTTGCTATCGTCCTTCTAAGTTCGCGCATTTTACCAGGGCTTTCAGGGGCTCCTGTAGCCGCGCTTTTAGATAGGTATTTTGAATATTCTGCTTTCAGTTCATCTAATTTTTTATAAAGTTCTTCAGTGTCCATCTCCCTTATCTCATCACTTTTTAGGATGGCCATTTTTAATCACTCTTTTTTAGCTTCTTCCACTTCCTCTTCTAGTTCTTCTAACTCTTCCTCTACTTCCTCTTCTAGTTCTTCCAACTCTTCCTCTACTTCCTCTGGTTCTTCTTCTGTGGCTTTTTCTTCAATTTTTGGTGTTTTAATCTCCACGTCATCGGGTAGTTTAGCATCTGGGGGCATTATACGCACGTAGACCCCAAGTACTCCGGGTTTTAATTGTACTGTGGCGAATCCTTCTTTGACAAATTCTATGGCTGGTTCGCCACACTTTTTAATATAACCATCTGTGAATTTGGCCATGGCTGCCCTGGCACCCCTTATCTTCCCTGAGATTGTTATCTCAACTCCTTGGGCGCCGGCGGCCATTATCCTCCTCATGGCGGTGTAGGCCACTCTCCTGAAGTGCATGCCCCTCTGGAGCATGGCAGCGATCTTATGGGCCATTATCTTCGGGTTTAATTCGGGTACTTCAACTTCTTTAACTTCTACTTGGGGGTTTTCTAGTTTGAACTTGTTTTTGAGTTTCTGGGTTATGGCCCTGACTGTTTTACCTCCTCGTCCGATTACCATTCCTGGTCTTTCAGCATAGACCACTACCATGGTACCTAGTGGGGTTACTTGTATGTCCATACCACCATAACCTGCTCTTTCAAGTTCCTTTTCTAAGTATTCGTCGATTTTTGTCCTTCTAAGGCCTTCTGTGACGAAGTCTTTTTCGATCATTGGATTAAGCCTCCCCTAGTACTACTTGGATGTGTGTTGTTGGCCTGTTGAATGGTGTGGCTCTCCCGAATGCCCTTGGGATCCATCCTCTTATTGGTTGTCCCCTGTGACTTGATATGTGGATTATTTTCAGGTTCTCTGCGTCTAATCCTTTGTATTCTGCGTTTGCCTCTGCATTCTCGAGGACTTTTAGTATGTGTTTGGCTGCTTTGACTGGGTATCTGCCACTGTCCCATCCTTTGAGTCCTCTGCGGTGTCCTACTTTCCTGTTGTATCTTTTGAATGGTACTGGTCGTTTCATTTGGATGACTTCTTTGAGGTATTCTTTGGCTTCTTCTAGTTTCATGCCTTTGAGTTCTCTGCAGATCTCTACTGCATGTTTTGGGGAGATTTGGAGTCTGAACCCGGTTGCCTTCGCTATTTTGGCTTCATCTTCTACTTTATAAGCGTATTTGATCTTGGCCATTTTATTGTCTCCCATTTTATTTCAGAGGAACGAACATGGATGATCTGGTTGCGCCCATTCCTGGGTCTCCGTGTTCAACTTTTTTCCTTGTTGGTGCGAATTCTCCAAGGTAATGTCCTATCATCTCTGGTTGGATTTTCACTTCTACGAAGTCTTTCCCATTATGTATTCCAAAGGTTAAACCCACCATCTCTGGGAGTATTATCATGTCCCTGCAGTGGGTTCTTATAATGGGCTGTTTTCCACCCTTTTCCGCCTCTTTTTTAACTTTTCTTACCTTTTCCAATAATTTTTTTTGTCTTGGTAAGAATCCCCTTTTTAGGGATCTTCTTTGTCTGGATGGGAATAGTTTTATCACGTCATCTAGGGGCATTTTCTGTAATTCGTCTAATCGGTAACCTCTGTAGCTGAATTCTCTACGTGCCAATAACTCACCTCCAACACTTTTTTTATCTTCTTTTCCCGGTTCTTTTAGCTGCGATTGAACCAACTTTTCTTCCTGGTGGCGCGTGTTTCGATACTGTTGTGGGTTTGCCTGGGTGTTGTCTGTTACCTCCACCGTGTGGGTGGTCTACGGCGTTCATTGCAACGCCTCTCACCACGACAGATTTTTTACCCTTGGCTTTGAGAGCATGATATTTTTTACCTGCTTTGAGGAATGGTTTTTCTCTACGCCCTCCACCGGCCACTACGCCAATTGTGGCCTTACATTTTGGGTTTAGGGCTTTCAGTTCTCCTGATGGTAATTCTATAACTACTTTGTCGATGTCGTGGGTGATTAGTGAAGCGTAAGTGCCTGATGATCTTACGAGTTTCCCACCATCCCCTGGTTGGTTTTCTATGTTGTAGATTGGCGTTCCCTCTGGGATTTCTCCGAGTTCTAGGACGTTACCTGGTTTTATCGGTGCTGAGGTTCCATGGTATACTTCTTCCCCGACTCTAATACTCTCTGGTGCTAGTATGTAGTCTTCTTCGCCGTTTTCATACTCTATCTTGGCTATGGGGGCTGTTCTCCCAGGGTCGTGGATTATATCAACTACTTTACCCTTCAAGGTTTCTTCTTGGGATTTGTATCTTATTTTTGCCTTGAATCGGTGGGAGGCACTCCTATATGTTGGTGTTCCCCTCCCAAGCCTCTGTGATCTTACTCTTTTACCCATATTATTACTCCCCCTTCGTGTAGATTAGAATACGCCTAGTTTAACTGCTATGTCCTCTGCGTTGTGTTCTTTGGCTAATTTTATATATGCTATTTTCTCGCCTTTATGTGTGATTTGTGTGTTAACTCTTTCAACTTTCACGGCGAAAAGTTCTTCAAAGGCCGTTTTTATCTCTGATCTGTTACTTCCCCTGTTGACTATGAATGTTAATTCATTATTTTGATCTATTAGGTTCATAGTTTTTTCTGTTACATGGGGTTTTATTATGATCTTGTATGGGTCCATTCTCTTTACACCCCTATTTTGAATAGTTTGTCAAGTTTTTCTATGGCAGATTTTGTGTATACTGTTAGTCTGCCAGGGTGTGTGCCTGGCGCTAATAGTTCTGCGTTTAGGTTTTCCACTCTTACTATGTCTATGCCTGGATGGTTTCTCGCGCCTAATCTTATGCCTTTATCATCATGTACTACTATGAGGGGCCCTTTTGGTGTTCTGTATTTTCTACCCCTCATCTTACCTTTCCCGGCTCTTATCTTTCTACCCTCTTTCGCCCTTATTATATCATCTATTATTCCTAGTTTTTTGAATATTTTTCTTGTCTCTTTTGTCTTTTTGATCTTTGAGAGTTCGTCATCTACTACTAGTGGGATTTCTGGGATTTTGTCTATGATGTGCCCCCTCTTCTTGACTAGTTCTCTGTTGGCTGTTGCTGCTATGGCCGATCTGATGGCTAGGCGTCTTTCTTTCGTGTTTATCCTTTCATGGTAGTTTTTGTATGGTTTTGGGGGGTGTGCCTTCCTCCCCCCGACGGCTTGGGGGACGAATGCTGCTCTTTGACCGCCTTTTATTCGGGGTACCATTGCGATTCCCCGGCCGGCGCCATAGGATTCTGCTGAGGTTCTTTTGCCGGCCATGGGATCTGAACCCCATGGTTGTATTCTTGCTGTTTGTGCTGATATGACTGCCCTTTTTATGAGGTCTGGTCTATATTCTTCACTGAATATTTTAGGTAGTTTAATCTCGTCTACTGGTTCTCCATCTAGTGAGTAAACTTTAATCTTCATGTGAACCACGTCCGGCATTTTAGGTGCCTTGTTTTGATGCTGTGCTTATATATGTTACTTGGGGTGCTTCAACACCCTTTTCAGGCGCCCTTATGGCTTTTCTCAAGATTATCAGCCTCTTGGCTGGGCCTGGTACTGAACCTTTTAGGAGGATGTGGTCGTTTTTTATGAGCCCGTACCTTATGAATCCGCCTTTTGGGTTTATTTGGTCTGCTTCTGAGGCTTCTCCTATTTTGAGTATTTTCTTGTTGTATTCTGTCCTCCTATGGTAGCCCATTTGCCCTGCTTGTGGGACTGTCCACATTGTCCTTGAAGGCGTCCATGGGCCTAGAGATCCTATGTGTCTTCCTTTGCTGCTTCTAGCTGCTTTACCATACTGTATCCTGATACCCCATCTTTTCACTGGCCCTTGGAATCCTTTGCCTTTGGTCACTGCTATTGAATCAATGTATTCTCCTTCTGAGAACACGTCACTTACTTTGATGTCCTCTCCAAGTAATTCTAGTGCATATTCTAGTTTTTCTTGGATGTTTTCACCGCCTATGGCGCATTCGAAGATTTCTGGTTTCTTTTTTGGCAGTGCTGCTAGTCTAGGGTTAGTATGTACTAATATTCTTATCTCTTGGATGTAGTCCATGTTGTCTTCTATTTTTTGGATGGCCGCGTCCTTGTTGTAGTTGTCTCCTGGTGTGGATATTTTCCTTTCAAGATCTTCTTTCAGGTTATCGGCTAGGACATCTGCTAGTGTCCTGAGTCCTCTGCTGGTCTTTTCATAGGCTCTAACTCCCATTACAGTGATTGGTGGAGTTTCTATTACTGTGACTGGTGTTGTGATCTCCATGCCCTCTGTGGGCGAATTTTTCCTATTATCCACCATTGTGATGTGGGTCATCCCGGCTTTGTAACCGGCGAAGGCTAGTGGTTTCAACTCTTGGACTTTTGGCCAGGATTTTATCCTGGGTGTTTCCTTCGCAGCCCTTTTCCTTGGACTGTATGCTAGTGATCCTTTTCTTGGTTGATGATGTCTAGCCATTAGATTATACCTCCTCTGATTGGATTTTTCCTATTATGTTAAATATTGATAAAGTTGCTAGTACAGCTTCCTCGGTCCTTACTGTTTCGGTTCCCTGGTCTGGGATCGTATTTAAGGTGAAGTCTGCTTTGATCGTTTTTGGTAACCCCTTGTAAGGACCTCCGAATAAAATAGCCACTTCATGGGCTTTTTCTAATCTGGATTTTACTTCATCTAGAATAGAAGTAAGGGGCGCGCCATACTTGGATGTTGCTATGACAACATCCTTCCTTTCAGATTTCAGAGCCTCTTCTAGGCTTTTACCCGTATCCTTTACCTTGTATCCCCAGTACACATCTTCTGGTTCCTCTGGTTCTACTATTATATTCTTACCATACTTTATTACTTTGAATGTTAGTATCTTGTTCACTGTAAGCTTTTCCCTGGTTAAGGCTGGCCTGTCGGCCCCTATATCGACTATAGTCCCCCTTCTGGTCCTCTTGATGGTGAGTCCTTGTCTGTATTCGCCAACTTGTGGTTTGCCTATTGGATGATGTGGGGTTCGAAGTGGTGGGAGCACACCCACATGCTTCAAGTTAGGTGTTAAAGGGAAAACCTTCCTTCGAAGGTATTGGGGTGTATCCATATAAGCTAGGATATCCTTAATAAACTTTGCCTCACCCTTACCTTCATCCCTGTAGATTATGATCTCATCGACTCTGAATATGGCCGCTGCCCGGCCTATTATACCAACCTTATATGTTTTTATTTTAGGATCCCTTGTCTCCTCTGTTAAGGTGTCTGGGATGAATATGGATAAACATCTTTTATACATCTATTAATCTCTATTTTCATCTTTTATAAATATTTTCATAACAATCATAAGGCCATTTTATATATAACAAGAAAAACTTTTTTTGCTAGATCCCCCCTAAATTTTGGATCTAGATGTTGTGAGAGTAAAACTTTGGATTGGGGGACAATCCCCATTAAAGCCAGCTAATAGGGGAGCTTCCCAAGAATTAGGTTCTTATAATCCTCAAGACGATAACATCAACAACTTTAAAATCCTTTTTGTGGAAATTGTATATTCTTGGTATGGGGAACCTATAATATAATTTATGGGTTATTTTTCCACCAATTCTTTCAAAATATCCTGTGACAAAATCTTCAGATCCCATCATATGGAATGAATAAACAACCGGGGAAATTCTAAGGGATCCTTCAATAAAAATCCTATCAGCACCACGCTTAACCATCCTCTGGGACCCGAATGGTGGGTTCTGGATCAAAGTATCAACCTTTAATCTTGAAAGTTCCATGATACTATCCCTTATATCAGCCTCTATGAATTGTATCCTATCAGCAACACCCAATTCTTCGGCCGCCCCAACAGCAACCTCTAAGGCTTCCTTGTCAATGTCCACGGCGAAAACCTTCCCAGCTCCTAGAATGGCAGCTCCAATAGCAAATATGCCAGTGCCACAGGCTAGGTCCATAACATGTTTGCCATGAATATCACCAAGATTATATGCAAACCATAAAATGTCCGCAGCGATAGCTGATGGTGTCTTATACTGTTCCAAACCCGCCTTAGGACTAGCATAATCCGGTACCTTCTCAAGTAAAATTTCAAGATGCCGCTTCTTTAATATCCTATACTCCATGTCAGATCCTATAATTAGATTCCCCTTAATCATATTCTATCAAGGAAACTATTAAATAATATCTTCACAAAATTTATCCATTAAGGAATCAATATGAGGTGTGTTTATCCATGTTCAACAAGGTTCTCATTGCAAACCGTGGTGAAATAGCCATAAGGGTTATGAGAGCGTGCAGAGAACTGAATATTAAAAGTGTCGCCATATACTCAGACGCTGATAAAAATTCATTATTCGCACGTTACGCTGATGAATCACACCCCCTTGGCGGTTCAACACCATCCGAAAGCTACCTAAGAGTGGATAAAATAATAGACATAGCCGAAAAATCTGGTGCAGAGGCCATACACCCAGGTTACGGTTTCCTAGCCGAAAACCCAAAACTTGGCATGGAATGCGAAAAACATGGAATAAAACTCATAGGCCCAAAAAGTTCAGTTATTGAGGCCATGGGCGACAAGATAAGGGCGAGGAAACTCATGAAAAAGGCCAAGGTCCCCGTGGTCCCCGGTACGGTGGAGGGCGTGAAGGATGCTGAAAAAGCCATTAAAATCGCCGAGGAAATAGGCTACCCCGTCATAGTAAAAGCATCCGCCGGGGGCGGTGGTATAGGTATGAGAACAGTCTATGAGGAAGACGAACTTGTAAGGGCCATCGAATCCACACAATCAGTAGCATCATCAGCCTTTGGGGACCCCACTGTTTATATAGAGAAGTACCTTGAAAAGCCTAGGCACATTGAATTCCAGGTGCTGGCAGACGAACATGGGAACATAATACACCTTAATGAAAGGGAGTGTTCAATACAGCGCAGGCACCAAAAATTGATAGAGGAGGCACCCTCACCTATAATGACGCCCGAACTCAGGGAGAAAATGGGTGCGGCGGCTGTCAGAGCCGCTAAGCATATAGGTTATACTAATGCCGGTACTGTTGAATTCCTATATTCCAATGGGGATTTCTATTTCCTTGAAATGAACACAAGAGTGCAAGTAGAACATCCCATAACAGAGGTCATAACAGGTGTGGACATAGTGAAGGAACAGATAAGGATCGCCGCCGGCGAAGAACTCTGCTGTTCGCAAGATGAAATAACTATAAGAGGTCATGCTATTGAATGTCGTATAAACGCTGAGGATCCCCTATCAGATTTCAAGCCGACACCAGGTAGGATAACAGGTTATAGGTCACCTGGTGGTATAGGGGTTAGGGTTGACAGTGGCGTTTATATGAATTATGAGATACCAAGCTACTATGATTCAATGATATCAAAGCTTATAGTATGGGGTCGTGACCGTGCAGAGGCCATTGAAAGGATGAAAAGAGCCCTTGCAGAGTATATAATATTGGGTGTTAAGACCACCATACCATTCCATAAAGCTATAATGAGGAACGAGGCCTTCAATAGGGGCGAACTCCACACACACTTTGTAGACCATCATAGGAAGCAGATAGAAGAAGAAATGAAGAGGATAGTTATCGAGGACAAAGAGATGGTAACCAGGTTACAATCAACATTCCTGCCTTCAAAGAAGGTTGCCGCGATTTCAGCGGCAATAGGAAATTATATGGCATCCAATAAAAAGGTGTTATAGATGAATTATAAAGTTCTTGAGTTCCTCTATGAAAACAGGGAAAAATTCGCATCTGTAGGTGAGATGGCGTCAAAATTAGGCCTTGAACCTGATAAAGTCTTGGAAATACTTAAGATCCTTGAGGATAGGGGTTATAAGTTTGAGAAATCAGATGAAGGGTACCGGTTAAAGGAGCCAAGTGATGATCTATCACCATCTAAGATAAAGGAGGGCTTGGAGACACGTTATATTGGTAGAGAGATCTATTGTTTTGATGAGGTTGACTCCACCAATATTATAGCTAAAGAGCTCGCAGAAGATGATGCTAGTGAGGGTACTGTTGTCATAGCAAAGACCCAGACAAGGGGTCGGGGTAGGCGGGGTAAAAAGTGGATATCACCCCGTGGCGGTATATGGATGTCAATAATATTAAGGCCAGAGATACCACCGGCTAAGGCCCCCCATTTAACCCTCGTAACCGGTGTTGCAGTTGCTAAAACCCTTAAGAGGGAGTTTGGTTTAGATGTTGGGATAAAATGGCCCAATGATATACTTATCGGGGACAAGAAGGTTTGCGGTA
Source organism: Methanothermobacter tenebrarum (assembly GCF_003264935.1). NCBI lineage: Archaea > Methanobacteriati > Methanobacteriota > Methanobacteria > Methanobacteriales > Methanobacteriaceae > Methanothermobacter > Methanothermobacter tenebrarum. The sequence continues at coordinate 144,661 of NZ_QLOE01000001.1, read as the reverse complement.
TATTGACGGAGGCTCATGCTCGTTTTAACACCATAGAATATATTGTTGTGGGTATAGGGATAGATACGAACGTTGACGTGGACTTGTTCCCTGAAGAGTTCCGTGAAGGGGCCACATCCCTTAAAAGGGAGCTTGGGGTGGATGTTGATTCTGTTGATCTTATTAGGAAGCTTTTAGTCGAATTTGAGAAAGTTTATGAGGATTTTAAAAGAGGCAGGTTCCCTGAGATATTAAATGAGTGGAGAAGATTTTCAAAGACTATAGGAAGTTATGTTGAGATCAGGAAGCAGTTGGGTGAAATTGTGAGAGGTGAAGCTGTTGGTGTGAACAGTGAGGGTGCCCTTATATTAGAATTGGATAATGGGAAATTGAGGAAGATAGTTTCAGGGGAGTGCATACATTTGGGTAGATAGGCTATTTAGGGGCATTCTATGGTGGCAGGTTTTCCGAGATCTCCCTTTACTTTAAATTTTTTGCCTGTAATTTTCTCTGTGACATGTATGTTGGTATAGGCGTGCATTGAGAATTCGACCGTTTTTATTATGGATTTTCCCGCGATTGACATGTATGGTATGATCTGATCCCCCATGTATTTATCTATCGGCGCTCCCTCTTCTAGGAATCTTATCAGCTCTTCTGCGGCTTCTTTTCCAACGATTTCTGCCGGTTTCCCCTTTTCGCCGAGTGAGCTGGCCCCTATTCTGGTGTTGCCTTCAGCCCAGAGTATTATACCAGAGCCTGGGGAGAGCGTATCATTGGAATGTTCTATTCTTATTTCTGCATCTAATCCATTTTCTTGTAGTATCTTTTGCGCTGCCCGCGCTTGTCTCTCTGCAACATGTAATGGGAGTCTGCCAGCATGTGATATCCCTTTTATGGATTTTATCCTAGTTTTTGTCAATTTTATTGGTTTTAGTCTTTTTATGGGTTGTATTCTTGCTTCTATGATGCCTCCACCTTTGGGATAATATCCTCTTTTTAGTAGTTTTATTTTTCCTTTGTAGCCCATCTTTTCTAGTAGTGGTAGTGTTACATTTTCTAGGTAGTTTATTGGTGGTGACCATTTGACATCGGTTCCACCTCGTATCTTGAATGTTGTTTTGTCTTCTGCGAATGCTGCGGGTATCATGAGTGCTTGGAGTACTAGTCCTATGCTACCTGCAGTTTTAACATCGAAGTAGAAGTTTCCACCTTTTATTTTTTGTGGGGTGAATTTGATTTCTGTGGATCCTATTTCCGCCCCTTCTAGTTTGGCTTCTGTTATTTTGGCTAGTGCTTTGATTGCTGTTAGGTGTTGGTATGATAGGCCCTTTTTGGGCCTGTTGGCCCTTATGTTGTATATTTTTATTGGGGTTGATGTTAGGGCTGCGAGTGCTGTGGATATTCTTACAAGGGCTCCTCCTCCTTCACCGAATGATCCGTCGATTTCGAGCAAAAATTTTAGCCTCCTAGTATGGTTTTTGCTTTTGTGGGTTCTTTTATGGTGTCTAATAATTTCTGGAATGTTTCTTCTAGGATTTTTGTTATCTGGTCTGGTTTTAGTCTTTGTGCGTCTGGTGCTGAAAAGTCTAGTCTGAGTGTTGGGGATGCTCCTGGCATTCCAGCAGCTGGTATTGTTATTATTCCGTATTCTTGGAGTAGTAGCATGGCCCAGAGGTATGATGTGTCCTTTGGGGATAATCTTGTTTTAAGGTTGTGTCTTCGTATTTCTTTTTTTATCTCCTCTGGGCGGATCATGACACCTGTAGGGGTTTTCTGGAAGCCTTTGAAGGCTTTTTTAAGTTTTTTGTGCACTTCATCCCTTATTTTAATGGCTTTGAGGATCTTTGATGGTTCGAATTCTTCTAATGCTCTTACCATTGCTGCTATGAGTGGTGGTTGTGCTTCGAGGCCAAACTTGTATGCTATAGTTTTTATTTTATTGACTAGTCTGGTTTTTCCGGTTAGTATTCCGCCGCGGGGTCCGTTCATGAGCTTGTCTGTGCTTGTAATGGCGAGATCTGCTCCTAGTTCTATTGCCTTGGGTTGTTTGTATATTATTGTCCTTATGCGGGCTCCTGATGCGTCATCGACCATTACTGGTATCTTTTTTTTCTTTGATAGGCTGATTATCTTTTTGAATTCTTCTATTTCTGTTATTTTGTGGTCCATGGTGGCTCCTGTTATGAAGATGAGGGATGTTCTTGGGGGTGTGTGGAATTCTTTGATGTTATCGAATTCTAGGTATTCTGCGCCTCTTATTTTGGCACTTTCTGGTATTGATGGGTGTGATGGGGACTCTGGGAGGTAGTGTACGATTTTGTCTCCGGGTTTTGTTAGGGCTATGATGGTGGCTAGTATCCCTGATGTTGTACGGTTGAATGCTATGGCCTTTTCTCCACCTAAATGTTCTAATGCAAGTTTTTGGAGTTTTTCTTCGTATACTGCAGGTCCTATATATGTTTCGAGGAGTTTTTTGTCCTCTTTTTTTATGGGGAACCCGCCTGCGAGGCCTGTGAGGTCGTATAGCGCCTCTCTACCCTTTTCATCTAGAGTGGATCTGATTATTTTGAAGGCTTGTTCTTTTTTTAGTATTTCATCTTCAGGCCCTTTTATGAGCATGTTCATTATATGTGGGCCCCCTCAATATTTTATTCTTTTGGCTTTTTTTCTTCGGATTTTAATATTATCGCGTCATCCGCGGCATTTTTCAAGGCGGCGCTGAAACCGGGCTCTGCTCCGATGACGATGGTGTGTTTACCATTTTCTTTTGCCTTGTTGATTATGGGGAGAAAATCAGCATCACGAGTCATTAAAGCTATTATGTCAATATTAGGATTATAGATAAGTTCCATGGCCTCCACGGCCATGTAAACATCAGTATCCCCCGCGACGACGATTGGAGTGAAGCCCTGGTTTACAATAGCCTCTATAAGCTTGTCAGAGGCGTATTGGTTTAAGAGGACTTTACCAACCCTCATATTACCATACTCTGATAATATCTTCTTAACAAGGTCTAGGTCTAAGCTGAACTCTTTCCTGAGCATGTTAGGACCATCAACAAGCAACCCAATATTCTTATCCTCAGATTCCCTTTTCTTTATGGGTATATAATCTCTAATTGATGTTAGTTTTTCAAAACGGCGCATTTTCATCCTCCAATATCCTAGTAGTTTACCTCCTTATGTTAATACTAGAGCTTACCCCCCCCACTATGGGTTGGCAAGCATTATAAAAAAATTCCCATTTTATAATATGTTTTTTTATCCTTTTATTCCTTTCATTGAGAAACTTTTTTAAAATATTAATTTTTTGGGGGCTGATGAACACATCCAACTGATATGCTTTTCTTTTAACCCACCTCGGATCAGAGATCCTATAAACCATTTAAGTCCATCTACAGGGGATGGGTTATGTTCTTGGCCAAGGTCTGTGGCAATTATACATTTCTTATATCCAACATATTTTATGGCCTCTATAATCCTACCAATGGATAATTGTTCATGGAAACATGTTACAAGGCAATGTTCAAGGATGGCTCCCCTTGACATTTCCCTTTGTTCTTCTAGACTTGCACCCACTATCCTAGTCAAGGGATGATTGACCAGTATCCTTCGTATCCCAGCAGATCTTGCTAGATCTATAAGCTCGAGTATCTCATATGGTTTAAGGTGTCCTGTTGCAAGTACTAGGTCATGTTCCGCTACAACTTCTAGGACTTCCCCTATATTTGAAAGGTTAATTTTTTCCCTTGAAATTGTCGGCATCCACACAAATCTGCCCCCAAGTTTTGCTGATGCCTCCACTGCACTGGGATTCAAGCCCCCGATGGTTTCGTTGAGTGTCACGCCGCCTATGACTTTCAAACCTGTGAGCTTAGATGCTATCCTAGCCCTTGAGGCTGTTGGTTCAACATGATTCTTTATTACTATGGCATCCATTCCTTCAATTTGGGCTTCTCTTGCAACCTCAATATCATCCAATAATCTAGGTATTATATCTGGCCCTGGGTGGATGTGGGTGTCGATCATCCCCTCTAGGCTAACATTTAACCCTTTCATACAAGTTTTCACCCTTGGAATCCATGGCAACTAGTAATGGCCCGAATTCTTGGACTTCAAGTTCCCATATAGCCTCTGGGATGCCTAGATTTGGCCAGTAAACCCTCTTAACTTTTTTAACATTTTCTCCGTAGAGTGCTGCGCATCCCCCTACTGCTGCAAGGTAAACTGCACATTTTCTGGTTAGAGCATCTTGAACGTTCTTATCCATGCCACCTTTGCCTATTATGGCCTTAACGCCCAAGTTTATGATCTTGGACTGATATGGGTTCATCCTAGTGCTTGTTGTGGGTCCTACGACTATGAGATCTACTGGGGGGTCATCCATAATATCCCCTTCTAGTGGCCCCTTTTGTTTTATTATGGGCCCTGCGTGGAATATTACTGTCCCTTCCAGCTTGTATGGCGCCCCTTCTTTTATCATTTTCTTATGTGCACGGTCGCGGGCTGTGAATATAGTCCCTGAAATATAGACGACATCACCTATTCTAAGCTTTTTAATGTCCTCATCAGATAATGGCGTTTTAAGTTTCGCTTCCACTTTTATCACCTTGGGGGGAACCTATTATTATTAGTGTTCATCATAAATATTTTTATTCTTGATAATGGAATAGTCTAAAATTGTTAGGTGATTAGGGGTGGAGAATTAAATTGTCGAGTACGAAGAATATCACAGGCCTTTCAAGGTATATTATGAGTTTGCCCCCTACTAGGATTTCCCTACTTTCGATGATATTTCTAAGTTTTGTTATAGGGGCTGTTGGGTTCCTATTAGATCCTATCAGGGGCGGCCTTCTTGAGGATATAGTTGATGGTGGCACTAGTGGTGTTATAATATTTGGATTTGGGTCTATCATGGCCGGCGCCCTGACCCAGCCTTGGGTTAATTCTCTTGGTGGTCGGCGGATGAAAATGAAACAGTCCATGTTCCTCGCATTCTTTTCCATGTTAATATTCTCAATAGTATATCTTATCGGTTGTCTGGCCTCAACCCTCCTTGGGATGGATCTTATAAACTTCATAGTCTTGGCTTCTGTCCTTATTTTCGCTTTCAGACTCCTTGTCATATGGGGCACTTCTAATATCAGTTTCTGGAATTCTATGCTTATCGCAGCAACTCAACCAGCTCTCATAATCTCTATGGATATTGTTGTGGTATTTTTAAGTTTTCCAACTACCAATATTGGGTATTTCAGCATAGTAGCATTCCTTGTTAAGGCCATAATAGCAGCAGCCATCCTAATATTGGCTATCTACTCTTTTGTACTTGTGGTTGAATCTCCTATGCGCCGCAATCTTGGAGTGGGCTCCCTAGAATTTTTAAGCCTATTCTTATCCCATATTACTGAAAATTCACCAGCCCTTGAGGGCCTATTCGAGGAAATAGGCGAACCGATAGATACCATAATAGGGGTGATAGCATTCAAGAAGGGTTCGAAACTTAAAAGCCTATTCCTGAGCCCATCTGTGCACCCTGGCCCAATTGGTAGTATCGGTGGGGGTAACATGCCCACACTACTAGCTGAAAAATTTAACACTTTTACAATGGTGGCACATGGACCATCAACCCATGATTTCAACCCAGTATCTACAAAAGAAATTGAAAAGATTGAAAGGGCTATAAGGGATGCTCTGGATGGTATGGAATATTATAGGCATGCTAGCAGATTCTATAGGCTGGAAAATGGTAATGCTAAGATTGGAGTGCAATTCTTCGGTGACAGTCTACTTTTGTTAGCTACTATGGCGCCGCATGGTTTTGATGATATTGATTTTGGCGTGGGCCTATCCCTTATAAACCTCGCTAAGAGTCGTTGCAATTCAAAGAATGTTATACTAGTTGATTGTCATAATTCGTTTAAAGGAGAGGCGAGCAGGGTCATGCCAGGTAACAGTGAAGTTTTTGATTTTATGGATGCTCTGGAGGGGCTTAAATGTCCAAATGACATGAAAGATTTGAAGGTTGGTTGCGCATCCAACACTCTAGAAGAGTTGTCAAAGGAGGATGGTGTGGGTCAGAGTGGTGTGAAAGTCCTCCTAGTTGAAGTGGACGGCCAAAAGACAGCGTATATACTCCTTGATGCGAATAATATGGTCCAGGGTTTCAGGGAGGAGATACTTGAAAGTGTGAAGTCCCTTGGCATCCAAGATGGCGAGGTTATGACCACCGACACACATTATGTGAACACCCTTTCAGGAGGCCATAATCCTGTGGGTAAACGGAAAAAGGATAAGATCATAAAGGCTATAATTGAATGTGTAGAATCTGCAATTGATGATCTAGAGCCTGTGGAGGTGGCCTGTGCCACTGCAAGGGTGAAAAGTCTTAACACTCTAGGCCCTACTAATTCAACCGAGCTTGTATCAACGATAAGTTCTATTGTGGCTGTTAGCAGGATACTGGCCCCGATAATCTTCCTGGTAGCATTGGTTTTTGTTCTTGTATGGATATTCTATCTAAACCTTTAGATCGTGGTTGTGGTTAGTAGGATTGCCCATACCATAAACCAGATGAATATGAATGGGAGAACACCATTTGATAGCCATCCTTTGAAACCGCCAACTTCTTCCCTTTCAAAGATCCTCTCTGCAATATTCCCTGTTAAGAGCAGGATAATAAGGCCTATAAATGTTCCAAGCGCCTGATTTTTACCGATCACAGGTATGGAACCTCCTGATACTATGAATGAGATTATAGCAGCTATAAAACCTGCTAGGCTATGAATTGCTGTTATCTTGGCATCAACGTCCATCTAAATCTTACCTCCATGAAAAAATTCATAAAGGATGTTATCACCTAATTTAATATAAAACTTGCCACTAAACCATGGGACTATTTTTTCTGTGGTGGATGCTGATGAAGACAATGTCAAATGTTGATGTGTTCGCAGTAGCCCATGAATTAAATGGACTATTAAAGGGTGCGAGGGTTGATAAAGCCTACCAGCCATTAGAGGATACCATAATTTTAAGATTGCATGTTAAAGATGAGGGTAGAGTGGATCTTCTTATACAAGCTGGTGTAAGGGTGCATATAACACGTTACCCTTTAGAGAATCCGATGGTACCCCCATCATTTCCAATGTTATTGCGCAAACACCTCAGAGGTGGAATAATAAAAAAGATCGAACAATATGATTTTGATAGAATATTGGAATTGAAGATAAAAAGGGATAGGACATACACCCTAGTAGTTGAATTATTTGGTAAAGGTAACATAATACTCCTAGACGAAGACGATAGGATAATATTCCCGCTTAGGAGGGAGGTGTGGAGTGAGAGGAAAATCCTACCAGGAGAAACTTATAAGCATCCCCCAAAGCATGCCATAAACCCACTAGAAGTTGACATGGATCAGCTAACCCAACAGATAAAAGAATCAGAAACTGACATCGTAAGAACCCTTGCACGTAATGGACTTGGGGGTTTATACGCCGAGGAAGTTCTCCTAAAGGCCGGAATCCAGAAGAACTTGCCAGCGAACAGACTAAACACAGATGATATTAAAAAAGTTTATGAAGCAATTAATGAGACCTTCAAACCCCTCAAAAAGTTGGATTTCACACCTAACATCATCGAAGACAAAGATGTTGTACCACTAGAACTTGAAATATACAAGAACAAAAAAAGAGAATATTACAACACCTATAATGAAGCCGCTGACGAATTTTTCGCGAAAAAAATCCGAGAAAAAATAAAAAGGGAAAAAGAAGAAACATGGGAAGACAAAATAAAAAAATACGAAAAGAGGCTGAAAATACAAGAGGAAACCCTTAAAAATTACAAAAGGAAAGCCAAAGAATCCTCCCTAAAGGGCGACCTAATCTACTCAAATTATAAACTAATCCAAAACCTACTCAAAACCATATCAAAGGCCAGAAAAGAATACCCATACGAGGAAATACTTAAAAGACTGAAAAAGGGTAAAAAAGAGGGCATACCAGAAGCCCGGCTAATAGAATCACTCGACAGAAAAGGCAAGATCACAATAAGAATAGAAGACAAGACAATAACCCTAGACGCGACAAAAAGCCTCGAAGAGAACGCCGAATCATACTATGAAAAGGCCAAAAAGGCCAAGAAGAAAATAGGCGGAGTCGAGGATGCTATCCGCCAAACTAAGGATAAAATAGAGGAGATCAAGGAAAAGAGGGAGATAACACTCAAGAAGATAAGCCTACCAGAAAAGAGAGTGAAAAAGAAACTTAAATGGTTTGAAAAATTCAGATGGTTCATCTCATCCCAAGGATTCCTAGTATTGGCTGGTAGAGACGCCACAACCAATGAGATACTCGTGAAAAAATACATGGAAGACAAGGACCTCTACCTCCACTCAGACATCCACGGCGCCCCATCAGTCATAATAAAAAGCAAAGGCGAGAAAATACCGGAAAATACGATAAAAGAAGCAGCAATATTCGCAGCATCATTTTCTAACGCGTGGAAACAAGGCTACAGTCACCTTGACGTTTATTGGGTTCACCCCAATCAAGTGACAAAGACACCACCACCAGGAGAATACGTACCAAAGGGGGCCTTCGTAATAAAAGGTCGACGAAACTATATAAGGAGCGTCCCACTTGAAATAGCAGTTGGCATAATAGACTATGAAGGTCCAAGGATCATGAGCGGCCCTATAAACGCCCTTAAAAAACACACTAGAAGATATGTTATAATAAAACCCGGTTACACTAAAAAAGAGGCCATAGCCAGGGAGATACTTAAAAGGATAGACCCTGATCAGCTTTTCACCCTTGAGGATATTATGAGGGTTCTCCCACCTGGGAAGTGCGATCTCGTCTAGGATCTTTTTTTCAAGTGCTTTTTCAGGAGGAAATTTAAGTCTATAACATATTTTCCTTCTTCATCTGATACTATTATGGAATCGTCCTCGAGCAGAGGCGTCAAATTAACCTCGTAGATGCCATTTTCATGTATCATTATAGTTTCTATGGAACCGTCTGGACTTTTATTCTCCTGCCTCTTCTTGTGGGTGTACTTGAAGTATCTGCCACCACACTTGGGGCATCCATCTGAGAGCTCTGCAACATTTTTATACTTGGCACCGCAGTTAATGCACTGATGCACTAGAATCACCAATCTTCGCAATCATGGAAAGGAAATTAGACCTCTTTTTCACTGTTTTCATGACATTGGCTGGGCCGATTATGGTGAGTCCGACTGTCTTCTTCTTTGAGAAGCCAAAGAGTGTCTTTTCATCCTTTTCCAGAGTGTGTATATCTATTCCCACGAAGTTTTCTATGTCTATTTCCCTCATTGTAGTTTCGATGAGCTCAGCCTCTTCTGAGGGTGTGAGGCTCCCTTCTAGTACGAGGATGTCACCATCCTTCACTCGTTCTATGATCATTGAAACCTTTTCAATGCTACTTTTATCCTCAAGGGCCTTTGATGATAAAAAATCCATCCTTAAGCCTTCCATTTTTTTAACCTCTACCTAAATTTTTTCACCATTTCCATGTATAATTCCTCTATGTTTTCCTTGTGTAATGCTGATATTGGCACGACGGTATGTTGTGGGAAAACTGCTGATATTCTATCTGCTGATGATTCTGGCAAGTCTATCTTATTTGCTATTATAAGGAATGGTATCTTCCTCGCCTCCAAGTTCCCTATTATTGTTATGTTCGCTTGTGTTAGCGGATCCTCTGTGGAGTCCATAACTAGAAGAACCCCTGTAACGTCGTCCAACCATTTTATGGCCTCTATTATACCCTTCGTGGCCTCTTTAGCCCTTTCTTTGGCTTCTCTCTCTGACAGTCCATATTTTAGGAAATTCTTGTAGTCGACTTTTGTAGCCACTCCTGGAGTGTCTATAATGTCAAAGTATAATTTGGCCCCGTCTTTTTCGATTACGACTTCCTCCTGTTTATAGACAGACCTTGTCTCATGTGGTATGTCCGATATCACCCCTAGGGGTCTTCCAATCCAATCTTCACAGATTGTATTTGCTAGTGTAGTTTTGCCTGAGTTGGGATGCCCGTATAAGCCTATTTTAACTTTCCTCTTCCTTCGAAGCAGCTTGTCTAATAATCTTCTGAAAAAAGTATTCATCATACTCAACTCTATTTTTTGTATGTTTCACCAGGCTTTAATATTATAACTTTTATGGGTGTTTCCTCTTCTAGAATTTCCTTGAATATGCTAGGGTCCTGTTCTATGACTGGGAAGGTATTATAGTGCATTGGGATGACCTCCTTGGGGGATATCCATTTGGCTGCTATTATAGCATCCTCTGGTCCCATGGTATAGCGGTCGCCTATTGGTAGGAGTGCAATATCTGGCTTGTAGATTTCTCCGATAACTGTTTTCATGTCGGTGAATAGGCCCGTGTCCCCTGCATGGTATATTTTTTGACCGTCTTCTAATTGGAATATGAACCCGCAAGCGCTGCCCCCTGGGATTATTTCATCCGTGAAGTCTATGTCAGAGGTGTGTTTGGCATCTACCATGGTTACTTTAATGTTATCGAATTTTAGGGATCCTCCAATGTTCATGCCTTCACTTTCGAGTCCCTGTTTCGAGAAGAAGACTGAGATTTCGTGCGTGCCTACGAGCAGCGCCTTACTTCGGTTGGCTATCTCCATGGCATCGCCTAGGTGGTCTAAGTGTCCATGTGTTACAAAGATTAGGTCAGCTTCTAAATCCTCTACTGGTATGTCGCAGTTTGGGTTGTTGCTTATGAATGGGTCTATGAGTATTTTGGTTCCTTCTTCCGATACTATCTCAAATGCTGAATGGCCAAACCATCTAAGTTTCATTGGTTACCCCCCTTATTGGTATTTGTTTGGAGAGGCTCCAAGCCTTTTCGAATAACTTTTCTATTTCTTTGATTGATCTTTTATCATTGTATATTACACCCACTTCAAAGCTGTCATATATGGGGTCTGTGGAGATTATAAGACCTTTTTTATCATCTACGACAGCTGCGACGGTATGGACGTGTGGCATTGTCCTCACATCCACGTTATTGTCCATTAGGAGTTTTATGAGTTCTACTGAGGCTTCATCGTCTAGGCTGGCCTCTTGGATTATCAGTTTGCTTTTTGTGTCCATACATTTCTTTAATATTGAGACGTCTAGGTTGCGGATCCAAGGGTACATTAGGATTATGCTTTCTTTGGCTCCTGTTAGTATATCCTGCATGGTGTTTTGGACGTCAAGGGCATCGAATGACCATATTATGGTACTTCTCATTTTGCCAAGAACTCCTTTAATTGGGGTTAGACGCTCTTCTATAACTTCATCAATGCCCTCAATATCTCCTACATACTTTCTTTTAAGGGATTGTAGGCGTTTTATAACAAAATCAGAATCCTTACCTTTTGGCTTTTTAGGGGGTTTTTCATCGGTTTTTTCGCTGGATGGCTCCTTTTTTGGTTTTATTTCGGTTTTCGGTTTTTCTGTGGGCTGGGGCTTCTTTATGGGTTTGATTGGAGTTGGTGCTTTAGTGGGCTTGCTTGGGGTTTCCTTCTCTTTTTCGGTTTTTAGCTTTTCTCCCATGCTTGGACGCGGCTTTCTAGCAGTTTTTTGTGTTTTGTCTTTTTTTGGTTCTTTGGGCAGTTCTTGGGTGGGGGTCTCTACTTTTTTAAGTTTTGGTTTGGTGGGAGGTTCTTCAACCACTTTTTCGGGTTCTATTTCAGTTTTTAGTTTTTCCATGATGCCCTTTCGAGGCCTCCTCACGGACTTTGGAATTGCTTTCGTCTTTTTGGATGTTTTTCTTTTAGGGATTGGGGCTGTTTCGACTTTTAGTGATTGTAGGTCTATGCTCCCTGCGAATAGCACTATCATAAGCATTCCAGTGACGAATAAGCATAATCCCAAAAAGAACAAACCAAAACTAGGAGGTATGCCAAAGCCAAAGGTCATAAGATAAACTCCAATAATCAACAGGCCCATTCCTCCAAGGGTAATTAAGAAATAAATCAATTCGAATAACCTCCCCATAACATTTTATTCTACCCTATAATTATCCTTGATAATAAATTTATACTCTATCTAGTAATTAAACTCTAATATATCTGGAGGTTTTTGATTATGATATTTGATGAGAAGGGTCAGGGTGCAGCGGAATATGTTTTATTATTTGCGGCCGTTATAGTCTTCGCAATCTTAGCATTATGGATCTATTATTCATATTTCCAAGATCAGAATATTTTTTCAACTTCTGAGGACTTAAACAGTGTAAGAGAGAATCTCTCAGCCGAAAACTAGTAATGATCTCTCACCTTGAAATAATTTACAAGATCCTTGAATTCATCTAGTGAACCTTTTTCATTGCTTAGTGCCCAGGACAATCTCCTAATTATTTTCTCTTTATTCTTAGGATCTAAGAGGAATATTTCATGTATCATCCTGTCAAAAAGGGTATAATCTTTTATGCCTGCGACCACCATCTTCGCCTTGAAGAGCGCTTTAAGCTTCTTATACGCCCTCTCAGCTCCCACAACATCCTCAGAGTCTATCCTCTTAAACAACATAAATATCTCAAACGGATCCTTTTTCACGAGACTAAAAACTATACCATCAGATTTTATGGATTGTATCCTTTTAACATCATTATAAACACTAAGATCATAATCTACGACTTGTATCCTCCTATCTTCTAGGAGTTTCATCAACGCCTCATTAATGCTCTTATCAGATACCGGCCTATTCAAGGTTTCCCTGATCTTCTCAGCTATATCCTGCCTTGAAAGATCATGATCAGCGAGTAATCTGAGTATGATCTGGTCGATATTGTATTTCCTCGGCACCCTAGACCCCCTATCGTTATGTGAAAATATACACAATACACTATAAATATATTGTGAAAAAACTTTCATGTTAGAAAAGTTTTTATAATGAAACAAACTGTATTAATAGTTAGTAATATGGGAGGTGTAATTTGATGAGATTCTTAAAGGATGAGAAAGGACAAGGAGCAGCAGAATACATACTACTATTCGGTGGCGTAATCGTCATAGCAATAGTAGCACTAATATTATACAGAAGCTACTTCCAAGGTCAAAACCTCAGTAGTAAAGAAGACATACAAAAGGTAAGAACCAACCTCAGCGGCGGTACAGTATAATTATTAAGAGCATAGGGAAATGTTAGAGGAAGAGGCCCAGGTCAGCGCTGAGATGATATTGATCATCGGTGCACTACTGATCATAGTAATAGTTGTAGGTGTGTACGTCAGAGGTATTGCTGGTTCTATCGCCGGTAACATCACTGATGTAATTAACGGGGCCCGTGATTCCACCATCCAAAAACTATAATTAACATTTTTTCTTTCTTTTTTTTGACTTTATCTGAGTGATAATGGGTTTTATGTGGTAGTATATGTTGTTGGGATGTTCAGCTTAGTTTCTTTACTTTTTGTCGGTTGCTCTTGCAGTATCTGTAACTGAATAGTGTCCCCCCTATACTGATAGGATTTTCCCAGGTTTCATTTTATTTCACGGCCCAGATTGTGGTGGAGTTGTTTTTGTAGATCGGTTTGATGTGTTTTGTCTCTTCTTTGAGTATTACAAGTTTTACAAAGAGTGAATCTTGAAAACTTCTATCTAATATTATAGCCCAATTCTTATCTAAGAGTACTATTATGGAAAAATTACTTTTATCATCACCGGCTATTATCCTCTTGGAGTCTCCATTTTTTATTATGGTATTGTATGGTTTCTTGTTTTGCCATAACCCACCATCCTCTAGGTTTAGTGTAACATTATTGGTGTAGTGTCTTATTTGGCCAGTATCATTTGATAAACCTACAGAATAGGTATAGTTGTAACCTTGGGATTTGTTAAAGTCCCAGAAGCCATAATAGACGCACCACTTTCCGGCTAATATCATATCATCACATGTTAGTATGATGAATGGTTTATTGGTGGGGTGGGTATATGAGAGAAGTTCCTTGGTGAAGTTTGGATCCATTTTATATTTTTCTTGGAGTATTTTTTCTGCTTCTTTTTTGTCAACACCAAGTATATCATCTAGGATAGTTACTGTTAAGCTTGTGTTCTTGGTTTTCTTGTCGAGTAATTCTATGGCTTTGTTTCCACTTGTAGATAGCATGCTGAAGATGCCGATGGATAAACTTTCATTGTCTACTGCAAATGCATGATCAACCCAATAACTTCTAGGATTGCCTTGCCTCGTGTTATCGATAAGTACTGGTCTTTGGGAAAGCGCCGCAAGTGGGCTTCCATAACTCCATTCTGTAATTACAACAGTGGATGGAGATGTCTCATTTTTTATCCAAGCACATGCAAGTAGAAAATCATCATCTAAACAAGGTTTGAAGCAGGTCCCAGATACTTGTAAAATGGAAAGTGTGAATAATAAAATTACCACAAAAGATATAAGAACCTTTCTATACTGATTTAATCGCCTAAATGGCGAATGTTTAAGGTAGGAATTCATGATTCCAATGAGTAATCCGACAAGTATCATGGCTGGTGGTATGGCCAGTAATGCGAAACGTGCGCTTAAAAAATATGCTATACTACCCAAAATAATCCATGTTAGGATCAAAATGAAGAAATACCAGCTAAAATGTGGAAGATGAACCCTTCTGACCTTTTCTCTTAACATGATGCTCCCAAGGATTATGGCCCCAAATAATCCAAGGCCAATATTCAATAACCCCTCAAAGCCTGGAGCTTGTAACTCCGACACTGATTTATAAGCGTTTGGCCAATTACCAACATATTCCGGTTTAAAGACCATGTTGAAGAAACCTTGGAAAATTGGGATATAATCTGGTGGTCTAAGCAATGTCGTGAAAAGAGTAGAGATTATAATAAAAGCCATTACTTTTTTGGCGAAACCTACTATTTCTTCTCCCTTGATTTTGAGGAATATCATGTAGAATATGCTTGATATGATTATGATGCAGAATATGTATGGCCAGCCGTTCCATGCGAGTGAGAATATTGCAAGTGAGATAGATGATAAAATAATCGGCCCTATATAGTTTTTGTTTGTTTCGGTGGCTTTGCAAAAGAAGAAAACGATAAGAACTGGGAATAGGATGTTGAACATGTCGGTATCAAAAAATCCTGGTAATGTTCTGGAGAAATAGAATGGCGCCAAAACCAATAATATTCCCGCCAGCAAACCTGGAAGGTCACCAACATATCTTCTAACTATGAAGAAGGTTGGGATTCCAGCTAGGGGTCCTATGATCGCGGGTAGCCAAAAACAAGCTTCCATAAAATCAATGGAGGTGAATATGTTCAGTAATTTGTAGAATATGATCGAGATCCATAGTATTAGTGGGGGATAATCGACTGGCCCTCCTGGAGGGTAGCATGAATGGAGGTCCCATGGTTCGCCGTTTATTATCTTGTCCCCGGGGTGTCCGTGGTTTAATATGTTGGCCGCGAGGCGGTAGTTGTAGTAGGAGTCTGGTTCGTACATGTATGGTAGGCCTTTTTCGTCTGTGAAGTGCGCCTTTTCTGTGCTGTTCATACACTTAAGTTCTACTGTTTCCAAACGCGTGAAGAAACCCGTGAAAAATATTATTAGGATTATTGTGTAGATTTTCAGCCTTTCATCCACGATTTCACCCTATCTTGTAGAGTTTTGGGTTTAGGCGGGGTATCATGGCCATTAGTATACATTGTTCTGTGTTTTCTGTCCGGTCTAGTAGGCCCTTGGTGAGGTGGTATATTGCGCCTGTTTTTTCTCCAAGGTTTTGTATTCCTGTGATTTTGTCCATTATATCTCCTACTTCTTTTCCCCCTTCTAGTACTTCTTTTATGACCTTTGGTGGGTACTCAAATCCTGCGCTTACTCCTAATGTGATTGTTTTGCCATTGTAGGTTGCACACCATTGTAGGTCAATGTAACCGGTGAGAGTGTAAGGTGCTTCGAGCAGTCCGGATTCTATTCCTATACTCAAGTCACAGTCCTGGTATGCTCTCCGGGCCCTGTTTATGGCACCTTTTATTGTCTGTTCTAATCCTATTGGTTGGCTTGGGACTCCTGGGTCTACTTTCACTCCTTCGACTTGGACTTTTGTGTAGATTTTTTCTAGGACATTTTTTGTTGCTTTTATTTTAACTGGGTTTTGTGACCCGACTTTGACCTTCATCTTATCACTTGAGTATTTTGCCTTTTTTGTCTATTTCTCCTCTTCTAATCCTTGTGGATGATATTGGTTGGCCGTCTTCTGCTTTTACCATTTTTATTGTTATTATGTCCATTGGGGGTAGGTTTTTTTCTTCTCGGATTTTGTTTATTTTCTCTGCTCGTGGTTGTGTTTCTTCACTTACTATTATGGCTTCGAATTTTTTGTCATTGATGGTGGGCCCGTAGGGGTCTTCTAGTTTTTCTATGTAGAAGTTTTCGTATCCTTTCTTTTCAAGGTATTTTTTCAGGTTTTCTATTCTGGTTTGGCAAGGTTCTATTGGGTCTTTTTGGGCTGCGAATTTGTCTGATGTTACTCCTATGGCTACTGTCTCCGCTACTTTGAATGCTTTTTCTAGTAGGGTCTGGTGGCCTTTGTGGAATTTGTCGAATGTCCCCCCTACTGCTACTAGTTTATATTTTTTTGTCAAGGTTTCCACCCTATAGGTTAATTAGGGTTGTGGTGATATAATAGGTTTTGATATGTTGCGTGAGTATAATGTTGTTGTGAAGGATCCGCGTTTTGTGGATGTGCGGGTGGCTAGTGTCTATCCTAGTTTTTATAGGGTGGCTATGTCATCGTTGGGTTATCATATTATCTATGATTTTTTGAATTCTCGGGAGGATGTTTGGTGTGAGAGGTTTATTTACCCTTATCGTGGGAGTTTTGAATCTTCTAGTCTTCTCGGGGATTTTGATATTATAAGTTTTTCGATACATTATGAGGAGGATTATTTTAGGGTTCTTGAGATGTTGCATCAGGGTGGTTTAGAACCTCGTAAGAGTAGGAGGCGTGGGGGGCCTTTGGTGGTTGTTGGGGGTCCGACCGTAACTGCTAATCCTCTTCCTTTGGCGGATTTTGTTGATCTTTTTGTTATTGGGGAGGCCGAGCCTGTTTTGGATGAGCTGGTGGATACTTTCATTGGCTTGGATGATCCTCGCGGAGAATTGGATGAGTTCAAGGATATAAAGGGCGTTTACGTGCCTGATAATCCTGTTGAGCGTGTCATAGTTGAGGATATGGATAATGCTTGTCATCCGATTCGTCAGATTGTCTCCGAATCTGATGATCCTAGTTTTGAGCCGGCTCTTGGCCGTTCATTCCTCTTGGGGGTTTCTAGGGGTTGTGTTCGTGGTTGCAGGTTTTGCATGTCAGGGTACCTTTATCGTCCGAAGCGTGAAACATCCCTTGGTAAACTTTTTGATGTTGCAAAGCGTGGCAAGAGGGCCACCGGCCTTGATAGCGTATCATTGATAGGTGCTGCTGCATCTGATTATTCTAGGATAGATGATTTGTGTGAGGGATTAGTTGATATGGGTTTCAGGGTTAGTATGCCATCTCTCAGGATAGAGTCTGTGACAGAGAATCTCCTGGAAGTTCTTGCAAGAAGCGGCTTAAAGACTGTGACTTTAGCCCCAGAATCTACCTGGAAGATTAGGAGGAGGTTGAACAAGCCCATCAGGGATGATAAGGTTTTTGAGGTTACCAGGATGGCTATTGAGAAGGGTTTGTCTGTTAAAATGTATTTTTTGATCGGGACCCCTGGGGAAACCTTGGAGGATCTTAAGGAGCTTGCAAATTTTATAAGAGGATTGTCTAGGTTGGGGCCTGTTAAATTTAGTATAAACCCCCTTGTACCTAAACCTCACACGCCACTCCAGTGGGAGGCTTTCAACCTAGATGATATAAAGAATAGGATGAGTTTTTTGAAATCAGAACTGCGGGGTTTACCTGTTAAAATGGGGAGCCCAAGGTTGGCCCTTATACAACATGTGCTCTCTACTGGCGGACATGAAGTTTCAAAGTTGATAGAGGCGGGTTGGCAGGGTAAAACAAGATTGAGGGATTGGATGTTAAAATCTCGGGGTCGTGAACTTGGAGAGGAATTGCCATGGAGTAAAATAGATGTTGGTCTTAGGGATGATCTTATAATGGAAGAATATTTAAAAATGAAGGAAGATAAGTTAACATCCTATTGTGAATCGGGCTCATGTTATAAGTGCCTTAAGAGGCCATGTGAGAGTTGATACTAATGTATGCTAGGAGATTGAAGGGTGTAAGTTTGTCAAGGATCCGTAAAATGTTCGAAGTCAAAGGAGAGGATATGATAAACCTTGGAATCGGAGAACCGGACTTCAACATCCCAGAAGATTCTAAGAAGGCTATAATGGACGCTTTGGAAGAAGGATTCACACACTACACCCCCAATAAGGGCATATTAGAGCTTAGGGAGGCTATAGCAGAAAAATTAAGGGTTGAAAATAATATCAATAGGGATCCTGAGGATATCATAGTAACTGTAGGGGCGAGTGAAGCACTCTACATGTGCACCCAAGCCCTAATAGATAAAGGAGACGAGGTCCTAATACCAGATCCAGGTTTTCTCTCATATGACGCTTGTGTGAAACTTGCAGAAGGCAAACCCATACCCGTACCCCTAGAAGGAAAAAACTTCAGGATGAACCCTGAAAGAGTGGAATCCTTAATAGGTGAGAATACAAAGGCCATAATATTAAATTCACCATCCAATCCCACAGGCGCGGTCATGGAAAAGGATGACACCAAGGCCATAGCAGAATTGGCAGAAGAAAAAAACATTATAATAATCTCAGATGAAGTCTATGAGAAGATAATCTATGAAAAGAAACATTACAGTCCAGGACAATTCACAGAAAATGCCATAATAGTGAATGGTTTCTCCAAAACATATGCAATGACAGGCTTGCGCATAGGCTATCTCACAGCCCCAACCGAGATCATAGAAGAACTCCTAAAAATCCACCAATATAACACCGCCTGCGCTCCATCAATATCCCAAGCAGCAGCCCTAGCAGCCCTAAAAGGCCCACAGGGGGCTGTTGATCGTATGGTGGCAGAATTCAGGAGACGTAGAGACTTAATGTTCAAGAGATTGAATAGCATGGGCATAGAATGTAACAAGCCAAGTGGGGCATTCTACATGTTCCCCCATGTAGGTGACGAGATAAAGTTTACAAATAAAGCCCTAAAAGCGGGTGTTGTTGTCGTCCCAGGGAGCGCATTCGGCCCTAATGGCAAAAACCATATAAGATTTTCATATGCAACATCCTATGAGAAGATAAAAGAGGCTATGGACAGAATCGAAAAAATATGGATGTGACTCCACATTGGATGATAAAAGAGCCGAACTCGGTAAAAAAGCAGCATACACTGGTATAATAGGTAACATCCTCCTTACCGTGTTAAATTTCATAGTTGGAATCATGGCTGGGAGTGTAGCCCTCATCGCAGAAGCCGCCCACACACTCTCCGACATACTAACATCCATCATAACATTCATAGGTTTCAGAATCGGTTTGAAGCCAGCTGACATCGAGCACCCTTATGGTCATGGGAGAGCAGAAGCACTAGCAGGCCTAGTCGTTGTACTCTTCCTAGGGATAGTAGCCTATGAGATACTATCAGAAGCTTACAAGAAATTGTTCATTGTATCAACACCACCTGATTATATTGCTGCGGTGATGGCACTGGTTGGTATAATCGCGAATTCTATCATGACACATTATATGATGAGTATAGGTAAAAAGATTAACAGTCCCGCTATTATAGCCGATGCACAGCACCAAAAGATCGATATATTCTCATGTACACTTATACTAGTAGGTGTCATAGGATCCAATCTTGGATTAAAATTCCTAGATCCGCTTGTAGCCATCCTAATAGCATTCATAGTTCTGAAAACGGCCTTTGATGTTGGACGTGAAAACATAAATAATATCATGGGTAAGGTCCCCTCAAGGAATATCATGGCGGAAATTAGGCGATCCGCAATGTCCATAAAGGGTGTTATGGGCATACACAACGTCCGTATAAACTATTTCGGACCCTATGCCGCTGTAGATCTTCACATAGAAGTTGATGGTGACATGAACCTCAGAGAAGCCCACTGCATATCCCACAAGGTCGAAAAAAAGATAATCGAGGACATAGACCTCATAAGGATAGTGAATGTCCATGCCTGCCCATTCAATGAAAAAAACCACTAAAAAGCTTATTTCTTTGTCAATTTGTAAGCTGCCAGAAGCCCTAATAACAGTATGGGTAATATTATATCAAAGTATAAAGGGGCTCCAACATTTCCAGGAGCATAATTTCCCCTGAACATATCCTGGATGTGTATATAGGCCGCGCCAAGATAAAAGACTGAAAAGCCTACTATGGTCGCAGTCCAAAAATCATCCCTAAACTTCAAGCATAAAAGTCCAAGAATCCCATAAGACAGGTTAGCTACTGCAACTTCTAATTGGAATGGACTACCAGCCGGCCAACCTATATAGGCCGCTATCTGACCCCCCATGAACGCATGGCCCATGAAAGCCCAGATAGAAGATAATCCAACCATTACCATGAGTAATGCTAAAAGTAGAGATTCTATAATATAATTTTTTGTCCTTGGTTTCCTATAGATTAAAATCAGAGCCAATATCAGGGTTAAAATTGGCCATATATACATTGTGTCCACTATAAGACCTCCCAGACAATTTTAAGATTTTTTTGAGCGCCGGGGACGGGATTTGAACCCGCGCGATCCCAAGGATCATTGGCTTAGCAGGCCAACGCCATACCAGACTAGGCGACCCCGGCAAGATGGGGTGGGCTTGTCCAAGAGTGGACAGTCCTCCTAGTTACTAGTGATCCAAGTGCCCAGCTCCACCCCGCTGACCCACAAGCATCAGCTGTCCACGGTAGGGCTGCTCCTTTCCAGGCCTGACCCGGTTCCCGTGGTTAAGATAGTTAACCCCAGCCCTCCAGCCGGGGCCCTATCACCGCTGATCCTGTGGGACGAGGCTTCTGCACTGAACACTTGGGCTAGTAGCTAGTTGGTCTGCCGCCTCTTGGACTTCGACCGCGCCATATAGGGGATTTGCGCTTACAGAGGACCCCTAACCCTCCGGTCTAGCCCATGTATATTATTGTTTTGATCTGATATTTTAAGCTTACCATTTTATAAACACTATGGTGGATAATATTATATATGGATTCTCTCCTCTTGGTAAGTGTCATTTTGGGTTTGTATTTTGCCTTTAATATAGCGGCTAATGATATTGGTAATTCTGTCGGTACTGCTGTGGGTAGCGGTGCTTTGAGTATGAGGAGGGCTCTTTTTTTAGGTGCTTTTTTCGCTTTCCTAGGGGCTCTATTCTTTGGTGGTAATGTTATAAGGACTATTGGTGAGGGTATAATACCCTCTGATAGTTTTAGTGTGATTGCAGGTTTTGCTGTTATTTTGACTGCTGCTCTTTGGATAACTGTGACATTGTTGCGTGGTATACCCATTTCTGGTTCTGATGCTATGGTTAGTGCTGTTATTGGTGTTGGTCTTGTGAGTGTTGGTTGGAGCAAATTGAACTTTAACACTGTAATTTATATAATTTTAAGCTGGATTCTCTCTCCTATGATAGGCTTTTTCTCGGGCTTTTTAACATATTCTGTTATAAAAGTAGGGGTTATCAGGCGTGTGAAGAGAATTTCTGTCAGGGACAGGTTGGAAAAGCTTTTCGCATACCTTCAAATGCTTAGTTCGTCTTTTTCCGCGTTTAATGTTGGCGCGCTAGATTTTGGCGTGGCTATGGGCGTTATTTTCACCCTATCAGGTGGGAGTTCAAGTTTTCTGAAGATTGTTGGGGCTCTGGGACTTGTTATGGGTATAATTTTTGTTGGCGATCGCGTGACCGAAACTATAGGTAGGCGCATTACTGAACTCGTACCCACCAGGGGTTTCTCGGCCCAGGTAGCAGCTTCTATTGTCTCTTTTGTCTTCATATCATATGGGATGCCAATCTCACCAACCCAGACCCTTGTCGGTTCTGTGATAGGGGTTGGCTTGGCCCGTGGGACTTCCACGTTAAAATTTGATGTTATAAAGGATATAGGGTATACTTGGATTTTAACGATACCAGCATGTCTAATATTAGGGGTGGTAACCTATTCTGTCCTTAGAGTTCTTTCAGGACTTTTATGATGTCACCATCAGAGATTATGCCAACGATTTTATCATCTTCTAATACTACCAGTTGATTTATGATGCCCTCGTCTTCACCATATTCGGACATTTTCTCTATAGCATCCTTTAGGGTTTCATTGGGGGATATGGTGGCAACATCCTTTACCATGACTTCTTCTACCCTTGTGCCTAGCCTGTAATTGTCTAGTATGAGGTTGTGGCCTAGGTCTGTTGCTGTCACTATACCTAGGAGTTTTCCTTGGTCTTCAACTGGTAGTGCGCTTATTTTATGTTTCATCAGTTTTTCGAATGCGAAAACCACGTCCTCTGAGGGTTTGACTGTTATGGGATCTGGTGTCATGACATCTTTGATTTTTATTTTATCCAATTTCTTCGGCAACTTCTTTGCCTCCTTTGACTGTTGTCTTAGTAAGGGATTTTATGATTGAATCGATTGTGGTTACAACGTCAATGTTTTCGATGACGGGCACGTTATATTTCCTGGCCTGGGCCTCGAAGTACTTGTGGATCCTCCTTATAGCCCAGAAGTAGCTTATGTACCTTTTTAGGGGTCTTCTGGCCCATGTTTGTCTGCATCTTGAATAGAATCTCCCTTTGTGGATGTTTTCATCTGGTACTGTTAGAACGAACATGGCAACATTTTCTTTGTTCACGAGGTCTTCGCGTATGAATCCCGGTACGATGTGAACGCCCTCGATCACGATACTTATACCCTCTTTGAGGGCTCTCTCGATTACGGCTTCCACGCCAACGCTAACTGTATCTACATGGTCTCGGAATCCTATTAGAACCTCGTCGAGTTCTGGTGGGGGTGGTATTCTAAGTGATTGGTATGCTGTGTAACTTGACTCATATAGTGATGGGAGGAGATCCCTAGATACTATTTTACGCATTACTTCCCTTATCATGTCTGTGCTTATCATGTTCCTTATACCGAGGCGGTTGGCGACCTCGAATGCTATTGATGATGTGCCGACACCTGACGCCCCGCCTATGAGTATTATTAGGGGTTCTTTATGTTCCCTTATACGCCTCCATAGCATGTATTTTTCCGCTATCTCCTTGTCTTCTTTTTTAAGTTTATTGAACACTATCTCTACTAGTTCATCTATTGTTATAAGGTCTATGTTCTTTTTTTTAAGGTAAGCTTCTATCTTTGATGCGAAAGTATAAGCCTTGTTCGGGTCCATTTCGGCTCTGGTTAATGATCTTGCAAGAACTCCCTTAGAGAATGGTTCTGTATATTTTTTACCACTCACTTCTCCTTGGACCATTATCATATGATTTCACCCCTAATAATAAGAAAAAGGTACCCATATTCTGTGTGTGGGGATTTGAGATCCCCCCTCCTTCTTTATCCTCACAAGATTCTTTCCTGGTGGGATCATCCTAGTTTTATGAATTTTGTATCTATTTTATCATCTATTTTTATTAGGCATGCTTCTCCCTTGGAGGTTTCTCCAGGGTTTATTATGATGGTGTCCCCTATCCTGTCTTCTCCCCTGCCCTCGTGGATGTGGCCGCAGATGTTAAGTTTTGGTTGGTGTTCTTCTATTATCCTTCTTATGCTTTTGCTGCCTACATGTTCTCCATTTGGTAGTTTGTCTGCTTGTGTCCCATATGGGGGTGCGTGTGTTATGAGGATTGTTATATCATCTTTTATTGTGCCTTTGAGGATTTGGTATATTTCATCTTCTTCAAATTCTAGTGGGGTGTTGAATGGTGTTGGATTCGACCCTCCCAGGCCACAGAATGAGAGTCCTTTTATATTGGTGGTTTTGGCGTGGATGTTCAGTGCCTTGGAATTTTCTATATGGGAGTGTATACCATGGGGGTCGCAGTTTCCTGGTACTGCTAGTACTGGTATCTTATGGGCTGCTATGTCATCTAGGATGTCTCTTGCAAGTTCTGGTGGTCCGAAGTGTGTTATGTCCCCTGCTATTATTATCAGGTCTACTCTGTTTTCTTGGAGGTATTGGTGGAGCGTCTCTGGGTTTATTCCATGGAGGTCGCTAAGTGCAAGTATATTCATCTCGTTATCACCCCATAGAATTTTTATAAAGGTAAAATTGAAGCCCCCTAGGAGGTGTTCACTTGTGGAAGAAGGAGCCTATCTCCTTGAGAGCCTTCTTTATATTCTCTTTTTCTCCGTAGACTGCTATTAGGTCGTCTTCTTCGAATTCTATTATGAGTTTGTATTCTTCTGCTATTTCTTGGATTCTGTCCTCTGCTAGTGGCTCTTGGAGGTGGACCCTTGCAAGTGAGAATCCTGGTGGCGCCCCGATTATGAAGCGTGCTCTCGGCTCTGGCACCTTATATATTTCTTCCCCTAGTGAGGCCCTTTTAAGTTTTTCGATCCATTGTCCTTGGTAGTCTTTGTCGACAGATTCTGCGATCTCTAGTAGGGTCTCCTGGATCTCGTTTAGCATCTCGTTTATTCTTTTTAATTCTTTTATCATCTTGGGATTGGTCGTGTCTGTCTTATAAAAGTTTATTGATGCTTTTACTAGTCGCATTTCCTCGTTTATACTCTTAGGTACCTCCAATCCCCTCTTTTTCAAATCTGTTAATAATCCTAGGAGTACCATCCAGGTTTGTTCTACTGGTAGGGTCATATGTGTCCTTCCAGTATCTTTAATGTGGTGTAGTTTATCTTGGCACCTGCCTCTTTAAGTTCTTCTTTGATCTCATCTAGGCTATTATAAGATTCTAGGAATAGTACGTGGTAGCTGTTGGTGCCTACTATGTTGAGTACCGCTATTTCATCATCTTCTTTAATCTTCTTCTTTTTTAGTGCTGCGTGGAAGTCTGCAAATTTAACGTATTCTTCGGGCAATTCTGAGTATTTATAGATTCCGCGCAATGTTGCTATGAACAATATGGATACACCTCAAATTTAAAGTTTATATAAAAACTAGGAGTGTTTGTTATATAAGTAATTTTCTAAGAAAAAAATGGGAGAAAAAGATAAGATGGGGGATTTTCTATTCTCCCCCTATTGTGATATCTTTCTCGGCTAAAGATTCCTCTATCTTCCTTATCACTGGATCCACTTCAACGTTGTGAGCGTCTATGACTATGTCTCTTATGTCAAGATCCATTGCAAGTCCTAGCAGTTGCGCAAGGTGAAGTACTGGCATGTTATATTCTTCTCCGAATTTCTCCTTAATCTCTATCTGGCCCCTGTCGAATTGTAGGTGGCAGAATGGGCACACATTAACTATTACATCGGCTCCTGCTTCTTGCATGTTTATTATCTTTTCTCTTGTGAAGTCTAATGCCACTTCTAGGTCTCGTGATCTTACACCTCCACCTGCGCCGCAGCACATCATCTTATCCTTGTATGGTATTGATTTCGCGCCTGTAACCTCCACTAGCTCGTCTAAGATGGTTGGATTTTCTGGGTTGTCAATACCGATCTCTTCACTTGGTTTTAGGAAGTGGCAACCATAGTGTACTGCCACGTTTAAATTAAGAGGTTTTTTGATGAGTTCTGATAATTTGTCGAGTCCAACGTCATTATATAATACTTCAGCGAAGTGTCTTACGTTGACAGTTCCCTTGTATTCTCTGCCAACTTCTTTGAGTACTTCATTGACCTTGTTTCTCATTTCCTCGTTTTCTTTGAGTAAGTGGTTCGCCTCAAATAGTGAACCGAAGCACCCGTTACATTCTGTCATGAGGTCTGCGTCCATTCCCTCTGCGATTGTTATGTTCCTTGCTGCGATGGATGCCCATGTTGTCCTGTCGAATGATCCGAAGACTCCAGGGGCTGGGCAGCAGGATGCTCCTTCCATGTCCTTTAATTCTATTCCTAGTTTGTCGAATAATACGCGTGTTGCTTTTTCTATCCCAGGGTACCTGTTGTTCATTATGCAACCTAAAAAGTATGCGAATGCCATCTTTCTAGCCTCCCCCATTTTATTCTATTTCACCTGTTTCCCAATTGTATCCTATAAGTGAATCGAATCCTGTCGTTTTTATGATTTTCTGAACTTCTTCGAGGGCTTCTGGGAATGAATGTGTTGTTGGTGGCAGTTCTCCCAAGCCTACAGCGTCCCTTAATTGTTTTGTGGTGTCATCTATTGGCACTCCGTGGCCTGTTTTTATAACGAATGAGCCGACGGCCTTGTGTACTGGGGACATGTATCCTGCTTTGGCTGCTTCGTTTCTTATTAGTTTTACAACGTCAACTATTTTGACTTTCCTTGGGCATCTTTCCTGGCAGGAATAGCAGGTTGTGCACATCCATAGTGCTGGGTCTGATAAGAGCTGGTCTTTCAGTCCCATGTTTGCTTTTCTGATTATCTGCCGTACTTTGTAGGGTGTTCTCCTACCTGATGGGCAGGATCCTGTGCATGTTCCGCATTGGAAGCAGTATTCAAGGCTTTCTCCGCCAGCTGCTTTAACTTTTTCGGAGAATTCCATGTCTACATCACTTCTTCTTATAAGTTCTTCTTCTCCTTTTAACAGAGTCATTATATCACTCCTTTCAGGTTTTTCTTCTTTTTCAACTTTCTCTTCCTCGGTTTCTTCACTGACTTCCTCTTCTTTAACCTCTTCAGGTTTTTCTGGTTCTTCCTTAGCAACCTCTTCTTTAACCTCTTCAGGTTTTTCTGGTTCTTCCTTAGCAACCTCTTCTTTGGTTTCCTTTTCCTCTTTGGCTTTAACCTCTTCTTTCGCTGGTTTCTCTGTTTCTTTTTCTTCGGGTTTTTCTTCACCTATTAATAATCTTTTTAGGCGTTCTAGTATGGACATTGTTTTCACGCCCTACCATTAGGGGGGGTTGTCACTGGTTCCCGTATTTCGGGTCTGGAAGTGATCAGTATATATAGGTTACTAAAAATCACAAAAGTGTAACCTTTTAGGTTACACCCTTTGAGGTTATATGCCACTAAAAAAGATAAAAAAAATTATGGGGGGTTTATAGAGGATGAGAAAAATGAAAAAGTTTGAGATAAAAATCCATGATGGACCTGCCCGTCTAGGTATAATAGATGGAATAGAGACCCCAACAATCATAGACTATAGAAAAATAGACTTTGCAAGGGATCAGCCCACCCCCTATAATGTGCCCATTGAAATAGCCAAGTGGAGTGTGAAGGAAACAATAAAAAATGCCCAGCCTTCAAGGAACGAATATGCTGTAATCCATGGTGCGAAATACTTAGATTTGAGGGTTAAATGTGCGATGGAACTTGAAAACATAGGCTTTAAAAAGCTGATAATAGCAAATGGGGACGAATTACTCACAAAACCAATGGACCTTGTAAGATTAGTGGTTAAAATCCGTGAAAGCATAAAACCAGACACCATATTATGTTTTCCCTATGCAGAACCCCCATTCATACCAATATTAGTCTATATGGGTGTTGATCTTTTTACAGATGCAATATGCAGATTCTACAGTTACCTTAACATTCTAATGACACCTAACCACTCTTACCAATTAGACAAATATAAAATATATGAATTAGATGAGAGTGAACTCTACAACTACAATAAGGAAACCCTAGATTTTGTTATAAGGGAAGTAAGAGAGCACATAAAAATGGGAACCCTCAGGAACCTTGTAGAGGAAAAAGCAGCAACTTCACCAGCTAACATGACGGCCCTGCGCATACTAGATGATGAATTCCAAGAATATCTTCAAAAGTATACACGATTATACTGATCTCCTTGCCAATAGAAGATAATGGTATGGTCCAACATCCTCTAATTTTAACGTGTAAAAACCATAAACTTTTATAATATCAGAGGTTTCATCAGGATCTAGTCTTAAAGAGGGATGGGGTCCAACTCTGCTTCTTTTTTTGAATTCCACAATGGCTAGTGCACCATCAGGTTTCAGCACCCTCCTTATCTCCATCATAGCTGGTCTAATTCTCTTATTAGCTACTAAACCGTGTAGTACGTTAGCCATGAGATATATGTCTACAGTAGCCTCTGGGATTGGTAGTTTACCTGTTATATCCCCGACTATCGCCTCTATGTTTTCTATGTTTTTATCTTTTATTGTCTTTTTTAGGATGTTAATGGATTTTTCATAGATGTCAATGGCATAGATTTTACCGGTGCCAATGGCCTTTGAAGCTTCAATTGATATGAAACCGTCACCACAACCTGCGTCAACTAATATCATCCCATCTTTTATTTTCAAGGCTTCTATGACATTCTTTGCGTTTAGTATGTCCCTTGTTGTTTTACCAGCGTCTTGGTGTTTCATTTTATCACTTCAGTATGTCTGGTGGTGCTCCCCCTATTTCTATAAGATATTCTGCTTCAAGGAAGTGTAAAGTTGATGGGATGATCAGACAATGCAATGGTCTTCCAAAATCCTCCACTATTAACCTTTTTATCAAGTCGGCTCTTATCAACGGATCAGATGATCCTACCCTGGCTAATACAACAGCAAGGGTGTTCAAGTCGATTATGTTCTCTTTTCTCTCTTTTTCAACTCTTAGAAGATATTCTAGGCCCTCGTTTGCACTCATATACCTGTTTTCCTCAGCTTTTATATCTAAGAGTATGAGGGTGTGAGCGTTATATTCCAGATTATCTTTGATTGTGAGGTATGGTGAGTGTGGAAAATAGTTTTTTTCTGGGAATGGTATTGTTGTTGTTTTACCGAATTTGTATATTTGTAGGCCTGCTAGACCCGGGGCTGCTGAGAAAATGGATGATGAGTGTATGATCCTTGTTTTAATGTTCTTTTTACGCGCCTCTAATATGAGGTTGGAATGTGTTGTGGCGACTAGCGGATCCCCTGGCACTAATAATGCCACGTCTTCTCCTTGGGCGTATTTTAGTGGTGTCATATCCTCCTCTATCTCTTCCCTTGCAAGTATCTTAACATCCTTCCCGGTTTTCTCTCTTATTGTTGATAGTTTCTGATCTTTTAATTTTGCAGTGTAGAATTCTGCGAATATCCTATCGCATCTTTTTAGTGTTTTCATGCCCTTGATTGAAATGTCATCTTCATCATAGAGTCCTAGGCCTATAATATAGAGCATATGGGACCCGCCCTCCTGGTACAAGTTTAAATCCTATATTATATATTATTTGTAAGATTTAAGTTTGGGGAGGTTAATTATTTTGAAGGCTCTTAGGGTTCCTAAAAGGCACGCAAATACCATAATAAAAAGACTTGTCAAGGATTCTCTTATAAATACTAATTTTAAGATTAAAAGGGATGAAAAGTTCGTTTTCATACCACTAAAGGGACCCGTAGATCCTAAAATGATACATGATAGCGCTTCAATCATTGAAACGGAATTCAAAGAGAAGGAAAAGCGCCCACGAGACTTTAAGGAAATCTTAAAGGATAAAATAGAGGATGAACTCCTTGCGGATATAAGAAGATCATTCGATATTATAGGTGACATTGTAATTTTGGAAATCCCAGAAGAATTGGAAGAATACAAACACTTGATAGGAGAGGCCGCTTTAAAATTCACGAAAAAGCGAGGAGTATTCAGGAAAAAAAGCAAAGTTAAAGGCATTAAACGTATAAGGGAGTTCGAACATCTTGCAGGTGAACATTCAACTGAAACAATCCATGTGGAATACTCCACAAGGATAAAACTAGACATAAAGAAAGTCTATTTCAACCCTAGGCTCGCCAATGAAAGAGAAAGAATCGCAAGGCAAGTAAAAGAAGGAGAAATAGTACTTGACATGTTTGCAGGTGTCGGACCATTTTCCCTCGCCATCGCAAGATACAAAAAAGCCTCCAAGATCTATGCTGTTGATATCAATCCCACAGCAATAGAATACCTAAAAGAGAATATCAGATTAAACAAGGCCCATGAAATCATACCATGCCATGGTGACATAAGAGAGGTTGCAGAGAAAATCCCCGAGAAAGTTGATAGAATCATAATGAATCTCCCAGCAAGTGCAAAGGAATTCCTAGACCTAGCATTAAAACTGGTAAAAGATGGTGGAATAATACATTACTATGAATTTGCAAGGGACTTCGAAACCCCAATAAAAAATCTATTAGAGGCTGCGCAGCCATTTAAGGTTAAAATACTCCACAAAAGAATGGTCAAGTCAAAGAGTCCTGGGGTTTGGCAAATCGCAATCGATGCAAAAATCCAGAAAACCTAGAGGGGGTCTATTATACCATCCTCTGTGATTATAGCAGTTATAAGATCAGATGGTACAATATCAAATGCAGGATTAAAAACCTCAGTATCCTTTGGGGCTATCCTACAACCACCATAATATAATACCTCATCAGAGCCCCTCTCCTCAATGATAGTATCATATATACTATTTTCCTCATCAAAGGTACTCATAGGAGCCGCAACATAAAATGGCACCTTAAACCTTTTAGCAGCTAATGCAACCATCAATGAGCCTATCTTATTAACAACACCACCCTTGGCGATCCTATCAGCTCCAATAATCACCTTATCGATTTCTCCTTGTTGCATAAGGTAACCAGAGGCACTATCCACTATAAGCTTTACAGGGATGTTCTCCATTTGAAGCTCCCATACACTTAAACGGGCTCCTTGGCCCAATGGCCTTGTTTCATTACAAAATACTTTCACGCGTTTACCCTTGTTATGGGCTGCCCTTATAACTCCAAGGGCTGTTCCATAATCTACGCATGCAAGGGCTCCGGCGTTACAATGTGTGAGAATAGTATCTCCATCATCGATTAAAGCAGCCCCGTGCTCCCCAATAGCCCTTGTAGTCTCCATATCCTCCCTGTATATTCTGAGGGCTTCTTCTAGTGGGGAATCAGAGGATAGTGTTCTTTTAACTGCCCATTGGAGGTTTATTGCTGTTGGCCGTGAATTTCTAATCTCCTGGGCGGCCTTTTCAAGGTCTTCATTGGCGAGGTCTGCTAGTGCGACTGCGAAGGCGGCTGCCACTCCTATGGCTGGTGCTCCCCTCACCACCATATTTTTTATGGCGAATATAACATCCTTGTAATTTTCACATTTGAAATATTCGAGTTTGTCTGGTAGTTTGCGTTGGTCTATTAGTAGTAGATGGTTTTTTTCCCATTTAATGGTTTTCAAGGGGGATCACCATATTTAGTAGTGGCTTGCTGGTGTAATGTCTAAGTGTTTGTCTTTTTTGCCTGGTATACCATAGGCGTCTGCACGACATTGCATACAAGCCCTGAATACTGGTATTATCTTTTCTACTTCGGCTCTTGCTTTTTCTATCTGTGCACATGTTGGCCTGGGATAATCTTTCATCTCAGCTAGGGGTATTAGTGGTATTATGTTCATTAGGGATGCTCCCCTCTTTTTAACTTCTCGGGCTATATCAGTGATGTGTTTGTCATTTAATCCTGGTATGAGTACTGTGTTGACTTTGACTATGATACCGTTTTTGGCGGCCTTTTCTATGCCCTCGAGTTGATTTTTGGAGAGTATCTTGAAGGCTTCTCTTCCCTTGTAAACTTTCCCCTTGTATATGACATGTGAGTATATTTTCTCGCCTATTTCTGGGTCTATTGCATTTACTGTGACTGTTATTGTTTTTACGCCGAGTTTGGCTAGTTCATCCGCCTTTTCTGGGAGTAAGAGGCCGTTGGTGCTCATACACTTTATAAGGTCTGGGAATTTCTCATTGACTCGTTTGAAGAATTCGAATGTTTCTTCATTGGCTAGAGCGTCACCTGGACCGGCGACGCCTATTACAGATATCGGCATCTCCTTCGTGACCTTTTCAACGTGTTTTATGGCGTCGTCCACGCTCATGACCCTTGCTGTTACCCCTGGGCGCATTTCACACTCGCTTATCTCTCTGGTGCAAAATTTGCAATGTATGTTACATTTTGGGGCGATGGGTAGGTGTATTCTACCTACTTTGTCGTGGATTTTCTCATTGAAACATGGGTGGGCCTTTGTTATGTGGGCGAATCTTGTCTGGCGTGGTATTACCATCTTCTTTCAGCTCCCACTTTTTTGATCATGTTATCTGCTTTTTTTATCCATTCTTCTTGGAGTATTTCATCGGTGCATACCATTGCTATTATATTATCAGTGGAAATGTCCCTTATAACGCGGAAACCCTCTGGTATTATCCTGAATATTGCATCATATATTTTCTTTCTGAGGGTCTCTTGGGGGTCGTGGACAATCAGGCCTTCTAGTTTGACAGTAGGGTTTTCGATTATTATCTCAAATCTTGTTGGTTGTTGTATTTTTTCTCTTCCTTCTAGTCTCCAGAGCTTTTCAAGTAACTGGGGGAGGTATGTTTCATCTGTTATGCGTAGGTGGAGTTTGTTTTCTTCTTTGTCATATTCTGGTATTGCCATATCCTCTAGGTAAACTGGGGATGCTGCCTTGGCGAATTTGACCACTATTATAAATACTGGTTCTCTGGGGTCTGCGAATATTTGCAGGTCCTCTATTGCTCTTCCGAGTTGCAGGTCTTGGAGTACCTGTTTTACTACTAGTTCATATGCTTCGGCGCCTTCACGATCATAGCATTCCACTTTCATCTTTTTCCCCTATTCTGTTTTTGCCATGCCTGATACAAGTAGGGCGGCTCCAACCGCTCCTATGTATTGGGAATTTTCTGGTACTATTATGTCTATGCCTCCTAGGATGTCGCTCATGGCCTTTACTAGTCCTTCGATGAGTGATGTCCCACCTACTTGTATTACTGGTTCTCTCACGTCGATTTCTTGGAGTTGTTGTTCGTAGACTTGTTCTGCTACTGAATAGCATGCTGCCGCTGCCACGTCTTCTCTGGTGCTTCCTGCTGCTAGTGCTGTTACGAGGTCTTGGATTCCGAATACTATGCAGTAACTGTCTAAGGGTGTTCTACGGTAGTCTCCTTGGATGGCGAGTGAGCCCAGTTCTGTTATCTCTACTCCTAGTCTGCGTGCTGTTATCTCTAGGAATCTTCCTGAGGCTCCTGCGCAGATCCCCCCCATTGTGAAGTTGTCTGGTATGCTGTCATGTACTGTTATAACCTTATTGTCCATTCCTCCTATGTCTATGACTGTTGCTTCACCTTTCTGGTGGTTTGCTAGGAATACTGCGCCTTTGGAGTTCACACTTAACTCTTCTTGTATTAGGTCTGCGTTGAAGTGTCTTCCTATGGTGAGTCTACCGTATCCTGTGACTCCCATCCCTTCTATGTCTTCTAGTTTGTAGTCTGTTTCCTTGAAGGCTTCTTTCATTCCTTCTTCCGCGGAGCTTATAACGTCTGTTGTGGGTGTCCATCCTGTTCCTATGATTTCATTGTTCTCCATGAGCACTACCTTGGTTGTTGTTGAACCTGAGTCTATCCCTAGTGTGAGGCCTTCCTGTTTTTCCCTTGCTAATATGCTTTTTCTAGATACTATGGTTGAAAGTGCTTCCATTCTAATGAATAGTTCATCTGCTTTGGTTCTTTCTGTGAATGAGTAGGTTACAACTGGTAATCTTGTGTTTTGTTGGATGAATCTTCTTATCTCGTTTCTTACAAGGGCTCCTTCAGCGCATCTGAAACAGGTTGCTATGAATACGGCGTCTGCGTCTGTTCTTCCTTCCACGACTGACATCGCCCTTGCTATCATGAGTTTTATACCTGAACTTGCACATTCAAAGCCGAATTTTTCATAAGCTTCATCTATATAATCTAGATCCGTTTCTGGGATGACTATTTCGGCTCCAAAGGTCTCAGCCGCCCTTTCTATCTCCTTTTGAACGCCACTGTATTCTGTACCACATGATATTTGGGCTATTTTAACCATTTTCAGCCTCCAATTCGTCTAAAAACGTGTTTATCTTATTAACTACTTCTATTGTCTCTTCTCGAGTCCTCGGATATTTTAATTCTAGTATGGGTATCTTTTTTTGTTTTAAGTAGTATACGCATAATTCATTCGTCCTTGAACATCCCATGCAACCGAAACCGAATGGAGCGTCCTCCATGATTATGGCAGCGTCAGCTTTTTCGATTAGGGGGCCGAATATTGACATGCGGCCTCTCACGCCTGAGGGGACTTCTATTGCCGCGTATTTAAGCCCTTTGAGGGGGTCTTCTTGTGTTATGTTGAATGGTGGTGAGTCGATCTCGGGGTCTGTCACCTTCTTTCTTATCTCCTTTTGCAATACTAGTGGCTCATGGCCTTTTCTCTCCACGAGATCTGCTAGTATAAGGGAGTTTGGTGGGAATATAGCCACTTTCAACTCTTAATCCTCCTTTCCCCTAGTTGGTCTTCTCGAAATTTCCCTAACGTCGGTGAATATGCCTTTTGTTATGTCCACGATACCTATGGCCGCTATAACTTCCCCTTTTTCTTTTAGTGGGACTACGATGACTGGCGTGCCCTTGTATGATCCCGTCTCTGGGATTTCTCTTGCTGTTTTCCCTGTTTTCAGGACCTTTTCAAGTACTGGTCCTGTGTAATTGTAGTCCAATATTTTGCCCTCTTCTATTCTGAGGCCTTTTTTTTCTCTGCTTCTTATTGTGAGGGGTAGGCGTCCTACAAGTTCATGTATGCAAGTTGCGAGTTCTTCGAGTTCTTTACCGGTTGATGATGGGGTTATCTCCATTTTAAACCCTCATTATATTCTTGGCTATTTTCTTGAATGTGTTGATGTCTATTCTTTTTTTCTCATGGAGGCTTACCTTTTGTGGCTTGGAGAGGGCTTCGCTCACATATCCTAATAGTTTGAATTCTTTTTCGAGTTGGTGGAAGCCTTCTCTCGCACCACCCCTATGTGCCCTGCACCTTCTAGGGTCTCCTGGTGGGAATCCCCTCTCTTTTAGGAATATGTTGTTTGGGTCGAATTCTCTTATCTCTTTGGCGGCTCTTTCCACGAGTTCTTTTTCTCCGTGGATTAGCGCACCATAGCAGGTGGATTTTATTGTGAGGGGTAAACCCATCATATGTATTTTGTGGACGAGTTCGGCAGGGCTTAGGTTTGCATTCGGCCCTAGTATTATCATCCTCGTGGATTCATCTTGGCTTTTTTTCTCTAACATAGACTGTATCTCCTTCTTTGAATTTTTCAACATTTTCCAAGCCCTTTGTTATCCTCCCTATTATGTTGGTGGCGTTGAATGGTTCGCCTGTTGGGCCGAATTCGTCATTGTCTTCGAGTCTTACTCCTATTAGGCCCACGTGGTGGCGTGACATGTTAGTCACTCCTACTTCTCCTGCTTTGACACATCCTGTTGGGGTGTTTTCTGGTATTATGCCCTTGGCTTCGCTTTTATCGCCTTTGAACATTACTACTTTCATGCCTGGGAATGCGAAGTGGACTTCAATTGATCCTATTGGCGAGTCTATGAGCCCTGAGATTTTTTTGAAGTACCATGTTGAGCGTGGTGCTTTTTTATCCATTTCTATTTCTATTAATTTTTCTTCTTCGACGCCGAATGTTTTAACCTTCTTCTCTTTTAGGATGTCCATTGTGTATTTGGGGTCTTGTTTTACTATGATGGCTTTGTCGTCTTGTAGGCCGTCTCTTATCTGTTCTATGCCATGTTCTTCCAAGTATTTTTCCGCTTCTTTTTGTGTCATGTTAACTGTCATTATGCGGCCTGGTTCGCATTCTATTGTTATGTAGTCTCCTTGTCCTGCTATGTCTACTAGTTCCATCCCCTTTTGGACTGTTCCTATTAGGTTGTGTGATGGTGTTGAAACCCTGTCTTCCCTGTAGATGTATACGCGTCCAGCTCCTCGTCCCCTGTTTCTGAGGGTTACGCTCCCCCTTTTTCTCTGTTCTATGCGCTCCACGCCCTTCCTGATGCCTTCTAATGCGTAGAATCCTATGAAAGAATTTGATTCGTAGTCTACTTTGACTTTACCATCCTCTAGTAATGAGAAGAAGTGTTCGACCGATTCTGGGGAATCTCCGGTGGGCTTTACTTTGACGTAAGTGAATACTTGGTTTCCATCTTCTAGTATGGTGTCAAGGTCTGTTACGGCCGCGCTTTCCACTATGCTTCTGCGTTCTATTACTGGTTCGACTTCTTTGATGTAGTCGTCTTCTGTGAGTAGTAGTAATGTTCTTCTGCCTCCTGTTATCTTCGCGAAAACTCCCCTGTTGTATGGTGGTGCCCCGTATATGCTTGAGTGTTCATCTTTGCTGAATATTACGTGTGTGGATTCTGGGCTGAAACCTGAAAGGCTTAATATTACTTCATTTTTATCGTATTGGTGTTCTTGGTGTGTGGGTTCTAGGCTTGTTTTGATGGGGCCTATGGCTACCTCATCTGGTGTTGTCCATCTTATCCTCTGGCCTTTGAATTTTTTGTAATTTTCTCTCCATGCTTTTATGAGTGGGTTGATCTTTTCATCTTCTAGTATTTCGATTATGATGCTTCCTGCTGTTGTTTTGATCTTGTATTTGTTGATGTGTTTTTCGAATTCTTCTTTTCCTTTTATGATGCTTATGACCGAACCTTTTATGTGGGGGGCTTTTGTGGCTTTTATAGCATCTTTTACTGTGGAGCCTTCTGGTAGTTCGATTTCTTGGCCGTTGATTTTAATTAACAATTGTCCTCCCCCTTATTTTTGGGTTTCTTCTTGTATACCCATTATTAGGTCTTTTTCAAAATCAAATAGTGTCTTTTTTTCATCATCTAGGGTGATGTAAAGTTTTTTTTCGTTTATTATCTCCCCGGCGACGTTTGAAGTTATGTTAACTGATTCTAATAAGCTTATACATTCCCTTGTGTTTTCCGGTTTTGTTGTGAGGACGAAACCGGCGCCTGGGTATAATCGCAGCCAATCTTCCCATTTGATGCCCTTCTTCTTGGGGATCTTCTCTAATTCGATGGTCGCGCCAACATTTGACGCTTCCAGGAGCATTCCAAGGGTTCCTAGGGTCCCTGGGTTGCTTATGTCCTTGCCGGCTGTTAATAATTTTTTTGATGCGATTTCTTCCATTATTTTTATCTGGGCTCTTACAAGTTCTGGTTTCTTGTGGCTTGTGGTGTCCCAGTTGAGTGGGAAGCTTGGGTGTTGTCTGCCATCTAGGTCTATACCTATTATTATCTTATCCCCTGGTTTCGCATCACAGCTTGTTATGATGGCATCTTCAGAAACTAGGCCCGTTATTGAAACGTCTAGGGCGTTGTAGGGCGTGTCTGGGTGTACGTGGCCGCCTACCATTGGTACTCCGAATTTTTCCACGCCGTCTTTTATGCCCTCCATGACTTTCCTGCAGGTTTCTTTGTCCTTTACTGATAGTACGTTAACCATTCCAATGGGGGTGCCTCCCATGGCTGCGATGTCATTAACGTTGACTAGTACTGAGCAGTATCCTGCCCAGTATGGGTCTGCTTCCATTAGCCGCCCCCATATGCCATCAGCGGCTATTAGGAGTAGTTTACCGTCCCCGATGCGTATTGCAGATGCGTCATCTCCAAAACTAATATATGTTTTTCCTGATACCTTGTCAACGTCATTGAGTAGTGATACAACTTCTTTTATGGGTTTTTTACGTGTTATTCCCTCATAGTTTTTCACGGATTCTATAATTGAATCTAGATCCAATTGCCCACCTCAAAACCTATTATTTTATTTTTTTTATAAGGTAATCCACATCCATATTATCTATAATCTCTAATATCTTCTTTTTAAGATTTTCTATATCCTCTATTTCAATTGTATACTTCCTTTTAAAGATTTCATTGAAGATTTTGCGGCCTATTATATCATCTAATCCTTTTTCGAATTCTATTATCATGGACCCTTTTGTTTTGAAGCCTTTTTCCACCACTTTGTCAATGTCACCATCTGTGATCCCGATGATGGGCACGTCAAACCTGTAGAGTATGTCAGCGGCCACTAGGCTTGTGTCATCTCCTACTGTCACGACCAAATCTGAATCTTTTAGTTTGTATATGTCCTCTGCTGCATGATCTAGGAATGCTACTTTAAGTTTCTTTTTGGGTTTTCTTT
The DNA here is from genome assembly GCF_003264935.1 of Methanothermobacter tenebrarum. Lineage (NCBI taxonomy): Archaea > Methanobacteriati > Methanobacteriota > Methanobacteria > Methanobacteriales > Methanobacteriaceae > Methanothermobacter > Methanothermobacter tenebrarum. The sequence continues at coordinate 106,598 of NZ_QLOE01000001.1, read as the reverse complement.
TTTTGACTTTCCTTGGTTTGATGTTATCAGCTCTTCTGAGGAGTCCTGTTTTGACTATGGCCTCGTCCAGGTTTATTGGTCCAAGTTTTTCGACTCCATGTTTTTTTAGCTTGCCGCCGATGATCTTTTTTATTATTCCATCCTCTGCGACTAGTATGACATTTTCTGATGTTGCTTTGCCGATTACGATACCGTTTACGAAGATGTTTTCGTCTTTGGATACTCCTACTAGTTTCCTGTATACTCGTTTACCAGAGGTTTTCTCGTGGTTTTCGGGGGATAACTCCTTTATTATTTTTTCTGGTTTGATTAGTTGGAGGCCTATTTTGTCTGCGATTTCTTTTGCGAGTGGTTCCACTGCCTTGTGCCATGGGATTACTGTACCGTCTTTTTCACCGGGTCTTTCGATTTGTATGAGTTTTGGTTTTGTTTTTGTTTTCATGAAGACTTTGTAGCCGAATCCGTGGCCTGTGATTTTTGATTTCCCATAGTTGAGTAGGAAGATTATGTCGTGGTCTTCTTTTGCGAGTTTGTCTATTGATTGGCTTGGGAGTCTCTTTTTGGATATGTCGATTAGGTTTTCTAGGTGGGCGTCGTATACTGCTGTTCTTCCCATTGTGCCTCCGAGTAGTGCTTTGACTTTCCCATATTTTTCTAGGAATTTTATTATTTTGAGGGCGTATCCTGAGTCTACAATCTGTGGACCATGGACTACTACACCGATTTTCATGGTTTATCATTTCCTTTTCTTTTTTATGATTTTGGAGCCGCAGATTTCGCATTGTATGGAGGGGTGGTCTGGTGGGTATCTTTTTTTGCATCCTATACAGATTTTTTCCCATTGGTATATTTTATTTATGCCTTCTGTTATGACGCTTTTGAAGGGGATTTTTATTATTTTCATGATGTTTTGGATGGAGTAGTCGTCTGTGATCATCATCACTTTTTTATTTTCGTTTTTTAATTGTAGGGTTAATGCTATGATTTTTTTGTCGGTCTTTGACAATCTTAGGATGTCACCTGATTTTTCAGCGAGTTTTTCAGTCTTTTCGATGTATTCTTTTTTGGGGTTGATTATTTTAAGTTTGCCTTCTTCTAACGATTTTTCGAGGAGTATCCTTGATTTTAGGTCTTTTAGTTCTTCTGTGACTTCTGGTGTTGTATAATTTTTTTCATCGGATGGGGTGTATCCTCCTATGAATGCAGAAGAATCTAATATTTTATGATATTTTTTTAGTTTCATCTTTTCACACTATTATCAAATTTATGGTATCTTATTATAATATTTGGTGGGGTTTAAAGTTTTCATTTTATTGTTTGGCATTGTTATACCCTTTTTATTAGATTGGGCGAAAGGTTTTTAAATGCTTAAGAACATATACTTAGAATGGGTAGGGGTTAGGACATTCAAACTTATTTTGGTCGTCCAATTTGGAATCGAAGCCGCCTCCAATCCAAAGAAAAACCCTACCCCCACCATTTAAGGTAATTAAAGTATATTATTCCCTTCTTTTTGATAATAACCTTAATTATATCATGATAAAAAAGAGAATGAAAGGTTTTGAGCATGAGGAGTAGGACGATGGAGGAGCATAGGAGAATCGCACCATCCATGATAAAATGTGCTATAATAACCTTAAGTGATTCCCAGTCAAGGGAACATGGAACAGTTGAAAAACCACCATCCACTGACATTTCAGGCAAAATACTTTATGAAAATTTAAAGGATAAGTATCAGGTCATAGGATATAAGCTTATAGGTGATGATCCAGAGAATCTTATAGAAGCAGTGAATGATATGATCCGCAAGGGTGCTATGGTCATATTCACAACTGGTGGTACTGGGATCAGCAAAAAGGATATTACTATCGAAACTCTAAGAGGATTATTCGAGAAAGAATTGGAAGGTTTTGGGGAGATTTTTAGATACGAATCATATAAGGAATTAGGGGCTGGTGCGATCTTAACAAGGGCCACTGCAGGCATATACAAGGATTCTTTTATAATAGCACTTCCAGGTTCCCCTAATGCAGTTAAGATGGGGTTAAATATTATCATAGATGAGCTCGGACATATTATCAAACATGTGAAAGAACACCAAAACCGTTAAGTTTATATATGAGAACATTTTAAGATATGAATGCAACTTCACCCCCCCCAAAAAAACTATTTTTTTCTGCAAAAAAAAGGTGGCTTCCAGAGGGAGAGTTTTACACCTCCCCCCCATCAAATTAATTTTCACCCCCCCAAAAGACATGCTGGAAGCCACCACCACCCCCACACATATATAGTAAACAAGAACAAATATTATTCAACATGAAAACCCTAGTAGTATATTATTCGCGGACTGGGAATACCCAAAAGATCGCTAAAAAAATAGCATCAGAAATTGGATGCGACATCGAAGAAATAGAGGATACACAAAATCGTTCAGGGATAATAGGATTCTTAAGATCAGCCTACCAAGCTATAAGGGGAAAGGACACAAAATTGAAACCTTATAACAAAAACCCCCAAGACTATGACCTTGTAATCATAGGAACACCAATATGGGGTGGTAGACCATCAGTCCCCATAAGCACCTACCTAAAAGAGAACAAGGGAAAATTTAAGCATGTAGCTTTCTTCTGCACCTACGGTGGCACAGGATTCGAGAATACAATAGAGACCATGAAAAAGATAACAGACAAAGAACCAACAGCAACATTGGATATTAGGGAATCAGAGATCAAAAATGAAGCCTATGATCATAAAATAGAATCTTTCATAGAAAATATTAAAAAGGAAGATTAGGGCGAGTCTATATCCTTAAAGTATGGTTTTATGTCAATGACATAGGAACCATCAACAGCATCCAAACCCCACACAACAAGATCGCCATCATCCACCTTCTTCAATTCAACAAGGCATAAACCTATTGGATTAGGCCTTGAAGGGGCCCTAGTTGAGAAAACACCCCTCTTTTTCACACCACCCCTTGGTATGACCTTGAGAATGTTGCGCTCAGCCCGGTCTAACCAATATAGGATGAAAAAATGTTTATATCTTATTATGCCATCTAGTGCCTCCTGGAATTCTGGGAAAATATGGATGACACTCTCCTCCTTGGCATATATTCCTTGTGATGGAGCCTCTGAAACATCCTTATAAGGGGATCTCACAACACCCACTGGTTTTAAAACTATCTTCATACCAATCCACTTTATCCCTGGTAAATAATTCTGGAATTTATAGGGGCGCCTAAATAAACTAATATTTTATATCATGTTCATAATATTTTATTGGACTCTAAAAAAATTATGGGATGGTATTATATTGGTGGTTTTATTTGATATTGATAAAACATTGCTCATAGGTTCACATTGTCATTTCTATTCATTCAAACAAGCATTTAAAGACCTATATGGGGAGAATATCACATTAGACATTCCAAATCTTCAAGGCATGACAGATAAGCAGATAATATACCAGATCGCGAAGAAAAACGGTATAAGAATTAGCGATTTCGAGAATATCAGAGAGAGGATAGTTGACCATTATATAAAGAATGTGAAAAGAGAAAAAATAAAACCCCTCAGGGGGACCAGAGAAATACTGGACCTCCTAGAAGATATGAGGATCCCCAAGGGCATAGTCACAGGTAACATAGAGGATATAGCATGGATCAAACTCAAAAAGGCAAGATTCAATGACTATTTCGGCTTCGGAGCCTTTGGGGATGAAGGATGTCAAAGAAGCGCTCTACTAAGACTGGCCCTTAAAAGAGCGGAGAAAATCTACAATAAAATAAACCCCAAAGAAAGCATAATAGTAGGGGACACCCCAAGGGATATAAAAGCCGGGAAAAAAGTTGGCACAATCACAGTCGGCGTGGCCACAGGAGACTTTACCATCAAGGAATTAAAAGCAGCTGGGGCAGACCATGTGTTTAAAAGCCTAGAAGATAAAGAAAAATTCATAAGAATAATCCAAAAGAACATGATAACATGCGAATATTCATAACCGGCGCCACCGGCATGCTCGGCAGAGACATAGTAAAAACACTCACAGATGACCATAAACTAATCACAAAAAGGGTAGACATTACCATCCTAGAAGATCTATTAGATTTTATCAGCAGATCCAAACCAGACATGGTAATACACACAGCAGCATTCACAGACGTTGACGCCGCAGAATCAGCCAAAGACGATGCCTACAAAGTTAACGTCCTCGGTACAAGGAATGTTACAGTAGCCGCCTCCAAGGTCAAAGCTCCAATAGTTTACATATCAACGGATTATGTTTTTGATGGTGAAAAAAGAGAAGGCTATTATGAATTCGACAAGCCAAACCCTATAAACTTCTATGGGCTGACCAAATATCTCGGAGAAGTATGTGTAAGACACCTTACAAACAAATTCTACATCGTAAGAACATCATGGCTGTTCGGGAAACATGGAAAAAATTTCGTAAAAACAATCATAAACTTGGCCGAAGAAAAAGAAAGGATAAAAGTAGTTCATGACCAGATAGGATCCCCAACTTACACCCTAGACCTTGCGGAAGCCATAGGAGAACTCATCAAAAGACCAGCCTATGGAATTTACCATATAACCAACACTGGCCACTGTTCATGGTATGAATTTGCAAAAGAAGTGTTTGAAAAAGCTAACATAGAAATAAGCCTAGAACCCGTTGATAGTAACAACTTTAAAAGACCTGCCAAGAGGCCTAAATGTTCCATTCTAAAAAACTATAATTGGAAAATGGAAGGATTCCCTACCCTAAGGGATTATAGGTTGGCTCTCCAAGACTATCTTAGGGGGTTGAAATTTTGAAAGGTATAGTACTTGCTGGGGGGTCAGGCACTCGTCTTTATCCTATAACAAGGGCTGTTTCGAAACAACTACTCCCAGTATATGATAAGCCAATGGTTTATTATCCATTATCTGTTCTTATGCTTGCAGGTATAAGGGATATCCTTGTGATATCAACACCCCGTGATCTACCACTCTACAAGGATCTTCTAGGTGACGGTAGCCAATTTGGTGTTAAATTTTCATATAAGGTCCAAGAGGAGCCCAGGGGGATAGCGGACGCGTTCCTGGTAGGGGAAGATTTCATCGAGGACGAAAAGGTAGCCCTCATCCTCGGAGATAACATATTCTATGGTCATCGTTTCACCGAAATACTTGAAAGGGCCGCTTCACTCAAAGAAGGTGCTGTTATCTTCGGATACTATGTTAAGGACCCAAGGGCATTCGGCGTGGTTGAATTTGATGATGAGGGGAATGTCATATCATTAGAGGAGAAACCCAAAAAGCCGAGGTCAAATTATGTTGTCCCAGGTTTATACTTCTATGACAATCAAGTCGTTGAGATCGCCAAGGAAATAAGACCATCTGATAGGGGCGAACTAGAAATAACATCAGTTAACCAAGCATACCTCAAAATGGGGAAATTAAAGGTTGAAATACTTGGAAGAGGGATGGCTTGGTTAGACACTGGCACCCCAATTGGACTGCTCGAAGCAAGCAGTTTCGTTGAAACAATCCAGAGAAGACAAGGGTTCTATATAGCATGCCTAGAAGAAATAGCATACAACAAGGGGTGGATAGACGAAGAAAAAGTACTTGAACAATCAGAAAAGCTTAAAAATACTGATTATGGAAGATATTTAGCCGAGCTTGTGCAAGAAAAGTGATAAAATGGTAGGAAAGTTCAATTTCACCCAGATAAGACTTGAAGGCGCCCTTGTTATTGAACCATTAGTCTTTGAAGATGAAAGAGGATACTTCATGGAAACATATAATATGCGAGAATTCGAGGAGGCTGGACTAAAAGTAAAATTTGTCCAGGATAATGAATCAAAGTCAAAGAAGGGCGTATTAAGGGGTTTGCACTTCCAGTATAAGAAGCCCCAGGGCAAACTTGTAAGAGTCATAAAAGGGAAAATCTTCGATGTTGCAGTAGACCTCCGCAAAGACTCGCCAACATATGGGGAATGGGAAGCTGTCATATTATCCGAGGAGAATAAAAGACAATTTTACATACCTGAAGGGTTTGCACATGGCTTCCTAGTCCTCTCAGATTATGCAATAGTAAATTACAAGTGCACAAATCTTTACCATCCGGAATATGAGGGTGGCATACGCTGGGATGATCCCAGCCTGTCAATAAAATGGCCCATAAACCAAGTAGATGGGATCATATTATCAGAAAAGGACAAAAGTTGGAAGACCTTAAAGGAGAAGCCCATAAAGTTATAGGCTGATAAAATGAAGATTATAGTGACGGGTGGCGCAGGGTTCATAGGAAGTAACTTCATAAAATACATGCTAAAAAAGCACCCCAAATATGAAATAATAAACTTGGACGCTCTCACATACTGTGGAAACCTCGAAAACCTCCGAGAAATCGAGAATAATCCAAATTACAAGTTTGTGAAAGGCGATATCACAGACAGGAAATTAGTGGATGATCTCAGCCGGGGAGTTGATGCTATAATAAATTTCGCGGCGGAATCACACGTTGACAGGAGCATCCAAGATCCCACTAAATTCTTAAAAACTAATGTAATAGGGACACAAACATTACTAGAAGCCGCTAAAAAACATAATATACAAAAATATATACAAATATCAACAGATGAAGTTTACGGGTCCTGTGAAAAATGTTATTTCACAGAAGAAACACCACTAGCACCTAACAGTCCATATGCTGCGAGCAAAGCCTCAGCAGACCTCTTTGTGAGGGCCTACCATAAAACCTATAATCTCCCAGTGAATATCACACGTTCATCCAACAATTACGGCCCCTACCAATTCCCGGAAAAGTTCATACCCCTCATGATAACAAACGCCCTCGAAAACAAACCCCTACCAATCTATGGTGACGGGATGAACATAAGAGATTGGATCCATGTATATGATCATTGCAGGGCCATAGACCTGGTGCTTCACCATGGGAGCCCAGGAGAAATTTACAATATAAGCGGGGGTAACGAGAAAAGGAATATAGAAGTTGTAAAACTCATCCTAGAAATACTTGGAAAAGATGAATCCCTCATAAGATTCGTGGAGGACAGGCCAGGACATGACAGGAGATACGCCATGGACTCTAAAAAGATAAAAAGAGAACTAGGATGGAAGCCAAGATATAAGTTCAGGGAAGGACTAGAGAAAACAATAGAATGGTATATCCAGAATAGGAGATGGTGGGAGAATATCAAAACCGGCGAATACCAAGAATATTATGATAAAATGTATGGCAGACGGTTATATGGTTAAAGGGCCGATATTCACTGGGAGAACATGCCGAGAATACATTCATATGTTCAATTTAAACCTTAAAAGGTTAGAAGACAAGAATATATTAGATTGTGCCGCGGGTGCGAGCTCATTCACCCCAATCATGCACAAGCTAGGATTTGATGTGAAGGCAGTTGACATATCATATGACAAAAGTCCTAGGATACTCTACCAGATGTGCGCTGATCACCTAAAAGTCCTTAAAAGGGCCTTGTCAAAAGGAGGATCCTATATTTGGAAATTTTATAAGGATCCTGATGAAATGTTCAGGGAACGTTTAAAGGCTTGTAAAATTTTCATATCAGATTATAGGAGGGGGAGGGGTGAAAGGTATATAATGGCTGATGTCAGGCAGCTACCATTTCCAAGTGACAGTTTCCATCTTGTGCTCTGCTCTCACCTACTCTATATCTATGATCATAGACTTGACTGGAAATTCCACTTGGACAGTATCAATGAAATGTTAAGGGTCTCGAAGGGTGAAGTGAGGATATACCCTCTTGTGAAGGAAGATGGTAGAAAGTCCATCTATTTGGAGCGGACATTAGAGAATCTTCCTGAAAACGTTGATGCTAGACTAGAAAGGGTGGATTATATTTTCAGACCATCGGCAAATGAGATGCTACGCCTAGTTAAGTCTTTATCCGCTCTATGATGGCCTTATGCATCCTTTTTATGAATTCTATCCTTTCCTCATATTTTAGAACATCAAGATATCCTTGTGCGACTAGGTTGAATGCAAATGGTGAGGGTATCTTCGTGTCTATCTTTTCTATCTTCATGGTACCATCTCTTATCCATGTGAGGACCTTTTTAGCATTTTTTATATCCATGTAGTCTTCTAGGACTTCTCTCCTAGCCTCTTTTAAGATTGGGAAGTTTTCATCCAATTCCTTGACAAAATTTAATAATATTCTGCTTTTTACTTGTTGTCTCCCAACCGATTTTTCCTTACCTTTATATCGGCGGAGTATCATGAGTGAACGCGCGGCGCAGTGCCTGAACCTGCCTGTTAGGATCTCTGTCTTGTCAATGGCCTCTGTAAGGATCCTCCGCAAGTTTTCAGGGTCTAACTTTTGTAATGATTCTAGTCCACCCATTTTACCATCAGAGCTTAGATAGAACCCATTATCTGTCACTGATATCATAACGTCCCTCTTGTATTTTTTAGCGATGATATATGCTATGGCACGGGATAGTGCATCGTTAACTCGTCTTCCGAATAGACTATGGAATATTATGAATTTTCTCCCCCCAAATCCTTTATAGAATTCAACGAGTAAACGGCGCTTGCTAGGTATCTTTGCATAGAGGTATTGTTCCCTGAAGTACTGGTAGATTGCATGGGCTGCATTATAATCAAGGTGAAGGTAATCAGCTATGAAATCTATTATTTCATTTTTACTCTCCCCATAATGGAATTTGGCATCTATAATATCCCTAAAACGTTGTATGTCAACTGCTAAGTCAAATGAGAGTGGTAATTGTTCCGAGAACCATGATGGTATTGTTGGAGGTCCAGAGGCTGGGGTTACATTAACTGTCATGCCCCTGGTATAATTAAACCGGTAGATTTTCCCCCCTAATACGAATGTGTCCCCTTTTCGCAGCTTTTCAAGGAATTCTTCATCTATTCTACCAACAACTTTCCCTTTACATTTCACAACAGCTGAACTCCTGTCTGGTATTGTGCCAATGTTTGTGGAATAGAGCATCCTTGCAAGTTTTCCGCGACGTCCGAACTCCCTATTTTCATGGTCTAACCAGATCTTCGCATAGACATAACGTTCTTCAAGGTCCGCATATTCTCCTGCAAGATACTTTAAAACTTTCATATAGTCTTCCTTTGAAAGGTTCCGGTAACAGTAGCTTCTCCTCACGACTTTTAGGGCGTATTCGGCATCCCACTTGTGTTCTATGGCCATCCCATATAAGTGTTGGGCTAATACGTCCAAACAATTTTCTGGTATTTCTATTTCATCGATTTTTCCCTCGAGGCAATCCTTGAGTATCATAGCACATTCAACTAGATCATCCCTGTCAGTTACTATGATACGACCCTTCGATTTCTCGTGTAATCGATGCCCACTTCTTCCTATACGTTGCAGGGCCCTTGAAACCGACTTGGGAGAACTTAGGAGTATTACAAGATCGATGTATCCGATGTCTATGCCAAGTTCTAGTGATGTTGATGATACCACAGCCTTCAGTTCGCCCTTTTTTAATCTGTCTTCGGCTTCTAGTCTTAGTTCCCTTGATAGGGATGAATGGTGGGCCATTATATTATCATCCGAGTATTTGTTGGGGAAGCGACTTTTCAGGTTGTAGACTACGCTTTCTGTGCCGCTTCGGGTATTGGTAAATATCAAGGTTGTTTTATGTTCGCTTATAAGTTTGTCAAGTATGTCATAGATGGCGTTGGTAACTTCTTCGGGGTCTGCGGCCACTATATCATCTACTGGGCATATGAGTTCTAGGTCTAATTTTTTCTTGTAGTCTACGTCGATTATTAGGCAATCACGGGGTTTGCCTTCATTGTATCCTACGAGGAATTTCGCAATCCTCTTTAGTGGGTGTACTGTAGCTGATAATCCTATCCTTGTGAAGTCTCCTATAATATGCTGTAAACGTTCCAAGCTTAGTGAGAGGTGAACTCCCCTCTTGTTATTTGCTAGAGCGTGTATTTCATCAACTATAACATATTTTACATGGGATAGTTTTTTCCTGAACTTTGGGGCTACTAGTATGATTGAGAGGGTTTCAGGTGTTGTGATGAGTATGTGTGGGGGTTTCCTGAGCATTTTTGAACGTTCAGTTTGTGTTGTGTCACCTGTCCTCACAGCTTTTCTTATGCCAAGTTTTTTACCTGCTATTTTTTGGATCTCTTGTAGGGGTTCTTCGAGGTTCTTTTCTATATCATTGTCAAGGGCCTTGAGGGGGGATACATAGATGCAATAGATTTTGTCTTCTAGTTTTCCCTTTTCAGCCAGTCTAGTTAATTCACTTATTATTGATAGGAATGCTGTGAGTGTTTTCCCTGAGCCTGTTGGAGAAGATATTAGGACGTTTTTCCCTTGGTGTATTTCTTTTATTGCGTATTTTTGTGCTTCTGTGAAATCCTTGAATCGGCTCTTGAACCATTTCCTAACCCATGGATGGAGTATCCTATATATCTGTTTGGAGTTGTATTTTTTGTCTTGTTTTTTTATCATCTCCATCCCCTTGTCACTTGCTGTTCCATGATCTTAGTAATGTCCTCTACTGTCCTGAAATCGAATACTTTGAAGTTTTCCACTGCATATACCCTGAATTGTGATAGTCTTGTTTCTTTTAGAAAGGGTGAGATTATGGCTTCATGTAGTATGTCTGATCCTTCAGTTACAAAATTGAATGATGGCATAACAACTAATTCCCTGCCCCTGAATGGACCTTTAAGGTAGCATTTGATCTTTTCTATCCTTTCACCGCTCCTAAGGCCCACGCAAGGGTGTTCGTGGCCTATTATTATCGTTTGGGTTTCTATTTTTTCTGGGATGAAATGGCCATGGGTTATGAGATGATCTTGAAATTTCATAGAATCTGATATTTTAAAGTTTTTCAAGTGTGATATGTATGGTATGATGGGGTCGTGGTTGCCTTTTATTAGGGTGATTTCTTTGAAATTTTCTTCTAGATAATCTAGTAGTCCTTTAAGTTCCTTGTTTTCTTGGTAGGTGACCTTACCGAATTCGTGTTTTAGATCACCGTTTATTATAATATTCTTGGCACCTGATAATTCTCTTATTTTATTGATCCTGTCTATTATCTTCTTGAATTGGAAGCTGGGGAGCATGAACCCTTTCTTGTTGAGGTATTGTTCATATCCCAGGTGTAGGTCTGCGATTATCATTGTATCTTCTATTAAGAGTGCCAAGTCACAAATTTCGAGGTCTGTGGTTATCTTGAATGTGCCGGTCATATCCACCTATATAATATTATTAGGGGGGTAAATTTGTGAGATTCGGGAAATTTTTTGGAATCCACCCTTATATGGGGGGAATTTTTCTGGAATATAGTGTTTAGGTGATTTTGAGACTATTTATTATGAACTCGAAGTTCTTTTTTTCCTCTTCAAATTTTTCGATCTTACAACTGAATACTATCTGGTAATATTTTTCTCCTGGTATCTTCTCGATAAAGATAACTACATATTTATATTTACCACTATGTGATGTTGAGATTATCTGATATGCTCTCATCCCATTTATTGTCAGGGAATTTTCGGAGTCTATCTTGGAACCTTCATGGATTATCATTAATCCCGTGTTTGGCTTATAATAGGATGTTTTCCCGCTTCTAGCGCTCTTGTAGAAATTCACAAGTTCTTCTAGAGAACTTGCCGAGCCAACATCCAATACATCGAAACGGGTTTTTTTGTCATGGGTATCGCGCACGCTGAACATTGAATAATTTAACATTTCTCCTAGTTCTTCTGAGACATTTGTAACATTAGTTTCCCCCCAATCAGCCGGATAGGTGAGGGAGGGCGCTTCTTCCCAATCAGCAGGGTAAACAAAGGAAACATTATCCTTGGAGAATGTTTTAGGTTTATTATCCCCTGGGGGTTTAAAGAATATTATGAGAAAGATTATGATTAAACCAGCAGCTACTAGTAGATGTTTACGTGGCATTATTCCCCTCAGTTCATACTATCATAGGGCGGTATTTATGTATTTTTAGGATGATGGTGATAAATCCACCGATTGTTCAGCCTCGAAAATCAAGGCAGTAGAATCAGATCATGACTGTATTTTCCTTAAAGCTTGATTAACAGCCTTTTTAAACTCTTTATCCCCTTTCCTTCTCGCCTTTTTCATGGGTTCTATCCCCCGCTTATCTTTCAAGTCGCCGAGGGATCTTACAGCCGCAAGTTTCACACCCCAATCTTCATCCTCAAGGGCCTTTATGAGGGGTTCCACGGCCCTTTTATCGCCTAATTCTCCGAGAGCCCGTGCAGCGAATTTCCTAACACCCCAATCTTTATCTTCAAGTGCTTTGATAAAATGGTCTGTAACCTTAGGATCGCCTATCTTCTTAAGCGCATATACTATATACCTCCTTATAGGCCCCCTCTTCTCATCTAGTAATTTGATGAGCCTATCAATGGATATTTCGCCAAATTCGGCTAATTTTTCGGCCGCGGCAAATCTTACAGGATGACTTTCGTCTTCTAGAAGGTTGATAAGAATATTAACTGATTCGGGTGTGGCTGGAAGACTTTTGATCATGTTGATCTTATCATGTTTTTCATTAACCATGGGGAGATCCTCCCAGTTTAAATTTGATCCCATTAAAAAGAGAGGTTACATTATGATAGGTTATATAAATTTTCTCATATGAGGACATGAGGTACCACCCCCCCCTTTTTAGTGTGGATGTTCATCATAGATTTCTGGGCGTCTATTTTCTAATAGTGGTAATCTTCTCCTAACATTTTCCACTTGTGAAAGGTCTATCTCAACGTTTTTAATGGTTTCATCAGCCCCAGCCTCGTATATGATTGACCCCCAAGGATCCGCCACCATCGAATGGCCATAGGCCACATACTCTGCTTTTTTATCACGTGCAGGGGATGCTGCAACCACGAATACTTGGTTATCTATCGCCCTAGCCCTTATCAGCGTCTTCCAATGCGCAGGGCCTGTTACCATGTTGAAGGCTCCTGGGAATGCGAGTATACTGGCTCCTTTGAGCGTCATTATCCTTGAAAGTTCTGGGAATCTTATATCATAGCATATACCTACCCCTATCTTCACATTGCCTACTTTGATTATTGTTGGATTTTCTCCAGCTAGTAGTGTGTCTGATTCTCTGAATGTTATCTTACCTGGTATGTTAATATTGAATAGGTGGATCTTCCGGTGCCTTCCTATGATATCCCCCTCTGGGTTTATGATGAATGAAGTATTATATATGCCCTCTCCTGTTTTTTCAGGTATTGAACCTGCTATGATATGGACTTTGAGTTCTTTTGCGACTTCTTTTAGCCTAGTTATTGTGGGGCCGTCTTGTGTTTCGGCATATTCTTGGAATCTGCTGTTATCATATGGGCAGTTGAACATTTCTGGTAGTATTATGGTCTCGGATCCTTCCTCGGCGAGTTTTCTGATCATATTCTCTGCTTTTTTAATATTTTCCTCTTTTTTATTCACTACTTTCATTTGGCATATTCCTAGGTTCATTTTAAACCCCACGAGATGTCCCCGCCCAAAATATTGTAGGATACTAAGCACTTGTGGAGGGAACATTTTTTTGTGAAGTAAAATATTATAGGTGATGATTATATAACAATTAATCTGGGGTTAGATTGTATCCCCCATGTTTTTTTAGGAGTAGTGATTATGGATCCTTATGATGAGATGGAGAAGATAAGGGAGTCTCTGCGACGTGAAGGTTATATAGCTGATGATGATATCCTAGTTGTAATCTTTTTAGCATTTAATTTGAAGAAGCCCGTTCTAGTGGAAGGTCCTCCAGGCACTGGTAAGACTGAACTTGCAAAAAAGGTTGCCAGTGCATTTGGTTTGGACTTTTTTAGGATACAATGTTATGAGGGTATAACATTCGAGCAGATTGTTGGTGAATGGAATTATCAGAAACAGCTTTTAACGCTTGAGAAAGCTAGAATAACTGGTGTTGATGAGGATGTTTTCAAGGAGGATTTCTTTATCAAGAGGCCTCTACTTTCAGCTTTTATAAATGATAGGCCATCCCTTATACTTATAGATGAGATAGACAAAGCTGATGAGGAGGTTGAAAGTTTTCTACTCCAAGCTTTAGGCGAGAAACAGATTACAGTTAACGATCTTGGAACCTTTGATTTGAAGAATGATCTCATGGTATTTTTAACCTCTAATTCCCAGAGGAACCTTCTTGATGAGACCAGGGATCGTTGCCTTTACCTTTACATAGATTATCCAAGTCCAGAGAAGGAAATGGAAATAGTTAAGAGTCAAGTGCCCTCAGCACCCCCAAAACTTATAAAAGAGGTTGTTGAGGTTATCCATGAGATAAGGAAGTTGGATGTGATGAAAAAACCATCCATAAGGGCCACAGTAGATTGGGTTAAAACGTTAATGGTTCTTGGAATTGAAAAAATTAACCGTAAAACATTCGAAGACACCATTGGGGTTGTGTTCAAAAATCAACATGATAAAAAGAAGGCTATGGATTTAAATCTTCATGAATCAGATAAAATTGCATAGGTTAAACCGTTATAAACCTTATTTTGATAGTCCTCCCAACCTCAAATGAAAAAATTGGAATTTTTATACATAGTGATCTTCTCGCCCTATAGTGTACGGGGCCTTCCTCTAGCGCCTGAGATTTTAAAAAGATGGTGGATTTTATAAGGCGCGGGAAAGTATTTAATGGTCATCCTTTTTTTTATTCTATTATGGGGGGGTTTGTGTGGCCACGAGGTTTTTCAGAAAAAAGGTTGATAGGACTCCTCTTTTTGAATTCATAGATTGGGACTGTTGGTCTTTTCATTGAAAAATTTCACGACTTTCGGCTCTAGAATGTGTCAATTGCGGTATTAACTGCGTCTACTAGTTCATCAAGATTTTCACCGCCACTTTCAAATGGGAAAAACCCAACCGGAGCTAAAAAATTCATGGTATACCTTAAAGTCCGTATTCCCCTATCTTCTGTTATTTTTAACTTTTTAATCCATTTTATAGGATATTTCGCGTGTTTGAATTTCATTCCGGATCGGAAAAAAATTCGAGAAATTTACCATCAAATACTATCATTATTGGACTCTCTTTACTCATCATTCCTTCTACTTCAATCATTTTTTTAACCTCCCCCCCATAAGATCTATTATACTTTTATCTGAAGTATATTATTTTATTATTGGTCCCCATATTTTTGAGGATGAATACATATGGAAGGGCACAGTGAAATCTTATACTACTAGGTTTATAAGGGCGTTTAGTTTATCAAAGATGGATTGGAGTAATTTTTTTTTATCTAAACAGTGACTGTATTGGATATTTCAGTTAATGCTATCGAGTGATAGTCTCTAGATAACTGTAATAATGCAACTTCCAAATTTTTTTCTAATACTTTCAATTGTGGAATTTTGTGCTTTTTTTTGGCGCTGTGGTATAATGTCTGGAAAAAATTAGCGAGCATAAAATGTCCTTAAATGGAATATTATACGCCTCTAGCGTGGATTCTTGGATTCCCCCTAATGGAATAATCCGATACAAGGATTTTATATTCTCAGAATAGACATTATAATAGTGCTTCAAGTTATTAGCTTTGAAGGTTGGTAGTATCTAGAAAAGAAGGGGTTGAATTTCCATGAAGATATTGGAGCTTTCCCAAGCTCTCAGAAAAAAAGGAATCCCAGTCAGCATAAGGAGCACGAAACTAGCCTATTCAGTATATAACATTTTCAAGGGAGGATCTCATCTTAAATGGGCTCTTGCATCTGTTTATGTGAAGGATAAAAGACAATTAGAAGTTTTTGAAGAAGCTTTCGATGAAGTCTTCCATGGAATAGAAAAAGAGGAAGTAGAAGAGACAAAGTTAAAAGACAGGAAGGAATCAAAGATAAAAGTTGAAAACCCAAAGGAAATGGTCCTAATCGAAGAAGAGATAGACTTCCAGCCCCCAATTGAAGATCTTATCGATCTTGACCATGATGAAAGATCGCTACTTGAAATGGATGTTAGCAGACTAGACTTCTTTGACACTAGAATATTTGAATTATGCAAGAAACTTGGCCTTAAAATCGCTAATAGAAGATCTAGAAGATTTAAAGGTTCAAAGATGGGCCGGCCCGATATAAGGAAGAGCATTCGTAAAAACCTTAAATATGGTGGCGCGCTCATAGAACTCGTCAATAAAAAACCTTCGATTAAAAAGAGTCAGCATATCTTTCTATGTGATGTTAGCGGCTCCTGTGACTGGATAAGTAATTGGTTTTTTTGCATAATCTACGCAGCACAACACACATTCTATAATTCACGTTTCTTCGACTTTGATAATAAAATTGTTGAAACAACAAAAGCACTACAAGAGGACGATCTCCTAACAGCCTTCCAGAATTTGAGGGTTTCCAGACAACAGAATATGATGTTACATGGCATATCAAATATGTACACCGCATTTAAGGAGTTCAAGGAGAAGGTTGTGTTCCCACCACGCTCCTACATTATAATATTAAGTGACTGCCGGGACTGGGCCGGGCCACGTGAAGGTAACGTCCCATTGAGTGCCATGGTCTTGGAAGAAATTTGTCAGCGTTGTCGTAAAGTTCTAATACTGAATCCTGAGGATAAAAGTAAGTGGGATGTTGTTGACAGTTGCGTGTCATATTATATGGATGCAGGTGCTAGTGTAAAAGAGGTTAGGAGCCTCAGACAACTTGCAGAGACTATCGAGAAGATATAAAATCGTCCAATGTTATCTTATTGTCTTTTTTCAGTTCCTGTGGCGGTTCTAGGCTCTTGAATTCTAGTCCTTCTGCTTCTAGCAATTCCTTGGCGTCGTGTGTTATTGATGGAGCGACTAGAACACCCCTTACACCATGCTTATCGTTCTTGAAATCTTCTAAGTATCTTTTAAGTTGCCTCACGGCACTTACACCCGCTCTTCTGCTTTTCAATTCTAATACCATTAATGATCCGTTCTCGTCCTTCCCCAGTATGTCTATGAAACCATTTGATGTCTGGTATTCCCTTGCTATGGGCCTGAATCCCTTTTCGATAATATTTGGGGATTCTAGTATGAGCTGGCACATGTCTTCTTCATGGCCTGCCACTTCCAATTCATGGATGTCCCTGACGAGGTAATAGGAGAGTGTGTGAACCCTTTCTATTTCTACTGTGAGTTTCTCGGCTGGTTTCCTCCTTCTACTCTCAACTAGGATCTTCCCATCTTCTATTTTTACTTTTGCCTTCGATCCTGGTGGTTGCCAATTAACTGGTTCGACCTTCCGATCCTGGTGTATTAGAAATGACCCGTCAGGTTTTATTATTATTAGTCTTTCTCCAAGGCCTAGTCTGCTCTTGGCACGACCATAATAGTGTACCCTGCAACATGAGAATATGATGATCATGGCCCTTTTACGGAGGCCTTCTTTTATTATCTTGTAGGTTTCCTTGTTTGTGGGATTTTCTAAGCTTGTGAATCTCCTATTAGTCATTCAATCACTTTATATAATGTTTAGTACTTATATACTCTAAAGTTTTCCTTGGAGATATGATGTTAAGGGAGTTTATTATAAAAGTTGAGGTTGCGCCAGCATATTATGTGGATCTTTTAGAATTTATACTCAGATATTCTGATTTCAAGGATGCTAGGATAGTATATGATAGGCTGGTTTTCAGAGTGGAGTATCCCCTTGGGGTTATAAATGGTGATTTGCAGGTTGGAGAAAAAATTAAGATAAGCTTTAGTTATCCTCCCAGTCTAGAGGATAAGGTGGAGGAATTGTATGATGATATTTTTTTCCTTATACAATTATTTGAGGAAGAGTTAAGGAAGAGTACATTATATTTCGCGTGGGTTGAGGGACAAGATATAATCCCTGAGAAACCTTCATCATTAACTAGGAGGATATCCAAGGCGCTTTTTGGCAGCAACCTATTAGTTCTTTTCATTGTTTTCCTTGGTGTTAATATTTTATTGTTCATTTTATTGGGATTTTATGCTGTTATTATAATCTTGCTTATGCAGTTTTCCCTTATTCTATTCTCTGACAGGTTATATTCGATTATGGGTGAATGGCAGATAACCCCAGAGAACCCATTTGTCCATATACTCATGTATCAGTTACCAAGTAGAGATTTGAAGTTTTTCCAGGAAGTTTTCGGCGATCTTCTAATTAATATAAAAAAGGAGATTTATGATAAGTCCTTGGCATTGGGGGAGTCGCCAACTTGCGAGCTTGGCAGGGATGTTCTCAGAAGGTATGGTTTCGAGTGCACGCCTTTAAATGAAAAATCGAAGATTATCAATGTTTATGACCTTGTTAAATCCGCCGCTTCCAAATTCAAGATACCCACACCCAAAATAGTGATCTCTAATACCATGCTCCCTAACGCCGCTGCCACAGGCCCCAGCCCCCGTAGAGGCCTTATACTTTTAACAACGGGCCTTTTAACCCGTTTGGATGATGAGGAATTGCTTAGTGTTATAGGTCATGAGTTGGCCCATCTTATGGGTAGGGATCCAATAGTACTTTTCGGTATAATTTCTGGAGAATTTATATTAAGGTTGACAGTGCTTTTACCCCTTGTAGCCATGGCACCATTATTATACGTCCTTGTCATCTTTTGGCTTATATTCTTCGTGGCGAAGTTTTTCGAAGCTAGAGCGGACCTTTTATCCGCGGTTGTTATCGGCAAGCCTGAGAAGCTTGCAATGGCATTGCAGAAGATAGGATATAGGAGGTTTGAGAGGGGTGCTGATAGGATATTCTCATGGCTTTTCTGGGATCCTCATCCACCATTATATTTCAGGATAAGGCGGTTAAAGAATCTTAAAATTGGAAAGGTTAAAAGTCCATTATTGGAATCTGCGAGGGATGTTATACGTGGTTTCATAGATTCCATCAAATCCTCTTGAGGAGTTTTTCAATGTCTAGCTTATTAAGGTCCCATGAATCCTTCATCCCATATCTTTTGGCTATGAATTCAACATCCTCTCTGTTCAAGATCTTATAGAATAGATCTTCTGATTCCTCCACGCTAGGGTCTATAATCTTCTCTAGTTCAATTATAGCCTCTTTTAATATTCTATCGGATTCTGGACTTTTAAGGAGTCTTTTAATAGAATCTGATTTTATGGATGGTTTGTAGTTAAAGAATCCTCTTAGATGTTTCTGGTGAGAGATGAACTTGTATATGATGATCAGTTTATCCTGCAATTCCTTGGCTTTGTTTCTAGTTAACATTTTGGGAGTTTACCCCCCGGTTTCCTTTATTATTTTCTTATAACATAAATGAATTTATAAGGGATATGATGGGAGGTGGTATTATTGTATCTTTTGGAACTTGATCGTACAATGTGTGTTTCTTGTGGTACTTGTATTGATATTTGTCCTGAAGTTTTTGAATTTACCAATGACGGGCTCTCGTCGATAAAAGATGTTGAAATTTCTGACTTGCAGAAATTAGAAATGGATGATCCGTTATGCACTGAAGATGCCATGGAAAATTGCCCGAGCGGGGCTATAAAGGTTTATAGGGATTAAGATGATCAGACCTTCATATTTTGTCTTGCCAGAGTTCACCTTTGAATCTGGTGAAACACTAAAAAACCTTAAAGTAGAATATACTTGTATAGGGACGCCCAAGGTTGACCCTGAGGGTTTTATCATTAATGGTCTACTCCACATCCATGGGTGGAGTGGGGACTACCTATCAGTGAAAAGACTACTACCCTTAATAGGGGAAGGCAAACCCCTAGAGGAGTTCTTTATAATAGCCCCAACATCCTTAGGATCTCCTAGGTCGAGTTCACCGTCAACAACCGGTCTTGGAATAGAATTCCCCCAATATACCATTAAGGACATGGTTAATTTCCACTATGAATTTATTAGGAGAAAGTTCAAGATTCGGAAACTTAAAGGTGTTATCGGCGCGTCCATGGGGGGTTTCCAGGCCCTTGAATGGGGTGTATCTTATCCAGATTTCATGGATTTCCTGATATTACTTGTTACAACATTTAAGGTTAGGGGCATTAACTATGCCATCTTCGAATATATGAACAAGCTTATAAAAGCGGATCCGGCCTATAATGATGGAAGATACAGGGAAAATCCCAGTTTGGGGACTTGCCTCGCTTCAATGTTCATGTACTTTTATGGATTTTCCAGAGAATATTATAGTAGCTTAGATAATATGGAGCTTCTGGATTCAATGATAAAAGCTGGAGAAGAGGGCATGGAACTTGATGCAAATGATATCATATGGAGGAACAATGCTGCTATGAGATTCAACCTAGAAGGTCAATTAGGGAATATCCAAGCAGATACTCTAGTTGTGGGTATAAAAGAGGATCAATATTTTCCACCATCTATTGATACTATTCCGCTTTCAAAGATGATTAAAAATTCAAAGACTATAATCTATGATTCCATCTGCGGGCATCTTGGCGTGAATGAACTTGAAAAGATCCAAGGAGAACTTAGAAAGTTCATAGAACCCCACCTACCAGTGGAGGGGTGAATATGAAGGTTAAAATTGTCGATTTCGGCTTTGATAAGGGCAAATCCCTCAATTATATAAAATATATTGTATTCGGACTTGAAAGAAGCTTAATGGAAAAACTTGCAAGGAAACTTGAAGAGGAAATAGAAATACAAGACGACAGATTATTGATAACAGTTTATTACGAGGATAAATATTATCCTCTCGGCTCTGAGGAGGCTAAAACTCGCCTGGAGGATTTCATAGCAAGAGAAGAGATAGAAATGACAGTTTACCTTTCCAGCATCCTCGAAGATTAATCCTCCCAAATGGGGGGTGTTCACCCATGAAACTAGATGAAAGATATAACTTTGGCGATTATCTTTATGAAAGGGATCATTGGATTGTATTCTTGTCACCTAACCAGGGCAATCTTGGAAGCTGTGTTGTGGCCTTGAAGAGGAAGGAGGAATTCCTAGGTAACATAAAGGAGGATGAATGGATTGAATTACGCATTATCATAAAGGAGCTTGAAAAGGCCGTTAAAAAGGCTTTTGGCGCCACATTATTTAATTGGGGGTTCCTGATGAATACATTCTATCGGGAGAATAGTCCCCCACCATGGCTTCACTGCCACTTCATCCCAAGATATGATCATAAAGTTGAACTCAATGGGGAGATATTCGAGGATCCATACTTTGGCTACATGAGACCTTGGGGTCCTATTAAAATATCTGAAAAAACCCGAAGGATTATAAAAGAAAAAATTCTGGAAAATATAGAATAATCTTATCCGAGTTTTTCTAGTTTTTCCTTAAATTCTTTCCTGTGCCTTTTTTCTTCATCTATTATATGTTTTAGAACCCCTACAACTTCTTCGTCATCTATTAACCGTATATGTTTCTCATATTCTTCTATACCCTCTGTTTCTTTTTGTATTTGCACCTTAAGGGCTCTTTTCACATCTTCTTCCATGTATTCTATTTTTCCGATTTCCATTGAAGGTCTACCGCCCCTTTTTGTTATTAGCTCAGCGAGCCACCACATATGTCTCATTTCATCCGCTGCAATACCCTCTGTCAATCTGCTTATCTCGCAGTCATCTATTACAAAAGCGTTATAAGTGTAGAGCATTGTAGCTTCAAGTTCTCCTTTAAAGTCAATATTTAGAAGTTTTATTATTTCATTATTATCCATTAAATCCCCACACACAATAATTTGATAGTATTTTTATCATCAAGCTTATATATAATTTATATCAAGTTATGGGGGGATAATTGGGAAATAATGTGGATGATAAAAAAAGGATAATATGGACTGGTGATCTATTATGGCCTCTAAGGTTTATTTCGCGGATTTAAGGGCTAGATCCGCCGATGAGAATAAAGGGAGTAAAATACAGAGACTTTTTGACAAAGTATATGATGGGATGTTCTCAGAAGATGATCTAGTAGCTGTGAAAGTCCATTTTGGCGAGAGGGGGAATGATTCTTTTGTAAACCCAATACTTCTAAGGTATATTGTTGACAAGGTTAAAGAAAGCGCCAAGAAGGTTTTCTTAACAGACACCAACACTTTATATTATGGTTCAAGGCATGATTCAGTTGAACATCTCGTTACTGCAATACTAAACGGCTTTGATTATGCTGTTGTTGGGGCGCCGATTATAATCGCAGATGGACTCCAAGGCAAAAATGAAAGGATTGTGAAAGTGGGCCAGAAAAATTTCGATGTGGTGAGGATAGCAGGAGACATTTATGAAGCTTCTGGGATGGTTGTAGTGTCACATTTTAAAGGTCATGGGATAAGTGGTTTTGGTGGTGCTCTTAAAAATCTTGCGATGGGCTGCGCGACCATAGAGGGGAAACTAGAACAGCACGAATGCGCAAAGCCTATAATAGATGGTGATTGTGATCTTTGTAGTGTTTGTGTGGATAATTGTCCTATTGGGGCTCTCAAACTCGCCGAGGATGGTGTGGAGATAGACTATGAGAAGTGTATAGCTTGTATGAATTGTATGGACACATGTCCAAACGAGGTTTATGATCTTAATTGGGAGAAGGACGTGCCAGTATTCATTGAGAGGATGATGGAGTATTCATTGGGTGCTGTTAAGGGTAAAGAGGCTAAAATTTTATATTTTAATTTTCTTACGAATATAACGCCTGATTGTGATTGTGTAGCTTGGAGTGATTATCCGATCGTGCCCGATATAGGGATTTTAGCATCTAAGGATCCTGTTGCAATAGATGCCGCAAGTTACGATCTTGTAAACAGTCAAATGGGTTTCAAAAATTCCATGCTTGAGAAGAATTTCGAGGAAAATGCTGATAAGTTCAGGGGAGTGTGGAGTGAAGTTGATGCAAGATACCAGCTAGTATATGCAGAAAAGATTGGCCTTGGATCCAGAGACTATCATCTTATAAAAATATGATCTTATGCTGATAATTCTAACATCCTTTCCACGGCCTTTCTAGCCCTTTTCGCTATATTATCTGGGACTTTGACCGCGTATTCTTCATTTAGGAGTGATTTTTTCACTTTGGGGAGTGTGTGTAATTTCATGGGTTCGCAAATAGCCTCCTTGAATAATGGTATGGGGTTTTTGTCTGGGAATTCCATTTTGATTCTGGTAGTCATGTCTACTTCTGTCCCTATTATGAAGTCTTGATTTGGGGATTCCCCAACTCTTCTCAGCATCCCCCCAGTACTTAATATTCTATCTGCTAGTTTTTGGACTTCTGGATCGCATTCTGGGTGTATTAACACTTCTGCATTTGGGTGTTCTTTTTTTAGTTTTTTGACCTGTTCTGTTGTGAACATTTTGTGAACGTAGCAGTGACCGTCTTCTGGTACTGGTATGATCTCCTTGTCGGTGTGTTGTGAAACATGCCATGCTAGATTTTTGTCGGGTCCGAATAATATCTTGTCCTCTTTTAGACTTTCGACCACTTGCACTGCATTTGCTGAAGTGCATAATATGTCTGCTTCAGCTTTTGCCTCAGCTAGGGTGTTAACATATAATACTACCGCGGCATCTGGGTGCTCCCTTTTGGCTTTTTTCAATTCCTTTAGGGTGAGCATATGGGCCATGGGACACTCTGCTTCTTTATCAGGGATTAATATTTTCTTATCAGGGTTTAAGATATTGGCTGTTTCGGCCATGAAATCCACACCACAGAATACTACTATAGGCTTGTGAATTTTTGAAGCCTCTATACATAATTCTAATGAGTCCCCTGAAAAATCCGCTATTTCCTGTATCTCCTTTTTCTGGTAATTGTGAGCTAATATTATAGCGTTCTTATCCTCTTTTAGTTTTATGATCTCTTTCTGTAATTGGTTCATGTACACTCCCCTATTAACTCAATTTTCCCCGTGATTTAATATCCTTTTTTGGTTTTATCCATTACTAAATAATTTTTTTACCATTCTTCTGGTAAAATTTCATAGGTAGCATGGTCCCTCACTTTCTTGGGGGGTTTATAATTGGACTAACTTTTTTAGGAGTATATTATAAATAGGGGTAAAATTTATATATTGGATGAAATAAAAAAAATTTTTGGTTATCTCCCACCACATGTTTTTGCAGTATTTTCTAATTTATTGTACTGGGTGG